>CAUTGT010000001.1:0-47029 GCA_963537735.1 uncultured Actinomycetaceae bacterium
CGGCCCTCACGGATGATGCGCTTGACGCGCGCGCGCAGATCCTCATCGGTGATGTAGTGCAGCAGCAGGGAGTCCGGGACTAGGGTGTAGAGAATCTCGTCAGTCGCCTGGGTCTGCTCGCAGGCCTTGCCGTCGATAAGGTCCGCGACCATCGGGATCATCGGGTTCGCGCCGGCGGCGGCCATGTACCAGTTGTTGCGGCCGATACGCGGGTTCACCTCAAAGAACAGTGCTCGTCCGTCGCGAGGATCAATCTTCACGTCGAAGTTCGCGAAGCCGCGGTAGCCGTTCTCGGTCAGCAGGGCGCAGGCATCGTGCCACAGCGTCGGGAAGTCCTCGGTGATCATCGCAACGGGGTTTCCGATCATCGTGGGCGCGTGGTCTTCGAGGAGGACGCGCGCCGAACCGATCAGCGTAACTTCTCCGCGCGAGTCCACGTAGGCGGTGATCGAGCGCATCGCCGTATTATCGCCGGGAATCAACTCCTGCACCAGGAATGTATCGCGGAAGCCCGCAGCCTTCAGGGTCCCCCACAGCTGGGTGAGTTCCTCGGCCGTGTCGATGAACCAGATCTTGCGCTTGCCCTCAAATTCCAGGACATCGTAGGGCTCGCCCTTCGCGGACTTAGCAACCACCGGGAAACTGAAGGGAATCTCGGGAGCGGCCCAGGCCTCGTCCTCCACGCCGGAGAAATCGACCTCGACCGTGCCCGGCGTGGCGATCCCCGCACGCTCACACGCACGAGCAAACTCTGCCTTGTCGGTCAGTCGATCCATGACCTCCTCGGTGGGGAACGGCAGCGCGTAGTGACGCGAGAGCGTCTCCATGTTCCGAGCGACGAACGCCGAGAAGATGTCGTGGTTGGCCATCAGGATGAGCTTCTTATCCGGATGCTCACCCGCAATGGTCATGAGGATGTCCAGGAGCTGTGCGTCACTCGCGTGAGCACTCACGTGGCGGACATCAAAAAAGTGCGAACGTGTGATCGACTCCGTCGGCTGCGATCCCACACAGATACAGCGACAACCGAACGCTTCGTTGAAACAGCGCCCAATTCCGTACACTCCGAAGTCTCCTCCGATAATGACGGGGAGGATGTCTTCGCGGGGCATCAGCGGTCGCGTCTGAGTCAGATAGTCGATCGTCATGCCACAAGCCTAGCGCCTGGTAGGATACAGAACGTTCCCTGAGACCTCTCTCACCAACACGGAAGTACATCATGAGCACGCCCTATTCTCCCGAGAATCAGCAGCCTTACCAGCCCCAGCAGGGTGGATACCCCCAGCAGGGCGGATACCCGCAAGGTGACTTTGGACAGCAGCCCACCCAGCAGCTGCCTGCCATGGGCGGGTACGGGCAGCAGCCCACCCAGCAGATGCCCGTCGTGGGCGGCTACGGGCAGCAGCCCACCCAGCAGATGCCCGTGGTGGGCGGCTACGGTCAGTCTCAGGGCTACGGTCAGCAAGCCCAGCAGGGCTACGGCCAGCAGACTCAGCAGGGCTACTATGCTCAGGGCCAGTTCCAGGGCGCCCCAGGCGAGGGAGCACCTCAAAAGAAGAAGACGGGCCTCATCATCGGCATCATCGCGGCCGTCCTGGTCGTGCTCATCGCCGCAGGCGTCGCCATCTGGTGGTTCGTGTCCAACGATGACTCTTCCGACGACGCAGCTGCCCAGAGCGCCCCGAGTGCCGCGGCCCCCGCAGAAGGCGCCAATCCGACACCGCCTCCGGTGGGCCCCAACCCGTCGCAGCCGCCCGTGGGCTCCAACCCCTCTCAGCCTCCGGTGGGCACCAACCCTGCACAGCCTCCAGTGGGCACCAACCCCTCCGCGCCTGGTGGCGGCTCTGATCCTGACAAGGAAAAGCAGGCCATCGCTGAGTGCATGAAGGAACTCAACGACGACTTCACGAACGCAAACGTCTCGGACGCGAAGCTGGAACTGAAGGACAGCTACGGTGAGACCAAGTGGTGGGATTACGCCGGTACCGTCACCGGCACGAGCACTATCACGAAGAAGCCCATCACCACCCGTTTCACGTGCTCCGTGTTCTACTTCGGTGATACGAAGGAGTATTCCGCATTCGTCGTCGCTGAAGACTACTGACACGCAGCGGTATCTCCTCGTCGCGCCCAACGGCTACGACATGGCGCTGACACACGCTGACAGTTTCCGATAGACCGAGGGAGTCCCCATGTCTACACCCTTCAACCCGGGCCAGCAGCCGATGCCCGGCAACGGCCAGTACCCGGCCGGGCAGCAGTTTGGCGGCGGCTACGGCCAGCAGTCCGGTCAGCAGATGCCGGGCGCGGGTGGCTACGGTCAGCCCCAGGGCTACGGGCAGCAGCCTCAGGGCTTCGGACAGCAGCCTCAGCAAGGCTTCTACCCGCAGGGTCAGTTCCAGGGAACCCCCTACGGCGGAGCACCGGAGAAGAAGAAGACGGGCCTCATCATCGGCATCATCGCAGCCGTCCTAGTTGTGGTCATCATTGCCGGCGTCGCAATCTGGGCGTTGAACAAGGACGACTCCGACCCTGGTTCGTCCGGCGTGCCGAGTGTTCCCTCTCAGGGCTCCGCCCCATCGGCGGGCACCAACCCGATGCAGCCGCCTGTGGGCGCCAACCCGTCGCAACCGGCTGCTGGCACCAACCCATCGCAGGGGACCGCACCCGGGAATGGGAACGGTGGGCAGGGCGACCTACAGCAGAAGATTGCTTCGATGTGTAAAGAAGAAATCAATAAGAAATTTACAAACGCCAACATCTCGAATGAGAACTTTACGCAGCCGGAGGTGCTCCCCAACGGTCAGAAGCAAATCTACACCGGCATCGTGAGCGGAACCGAGACATCAACGAACAAGACTGGACGCTGGGAGTTCACATGTAACGGCTACTACATTAAAGACATCAACGATTACACCGGCTGGATAACCTACAAGGAAGCCTAAGCCGTCATAATCGCGAGCCTGCACTGACGACTCGTCGCCATTTACAAAACCGACTGCCCCCACTCATTCATCACCTGGAGCACTAATGACGAACCCCTACAGCCCCAACCAGCAGCCGGTTGGCGGAAACGGCCAGTATCCAGCCGGGCAGCAGTACACCCAGCAGATGCCCGTCGCTGGCGGGTATCCGCAGCAGGGTTACGCCCAGCAGCCTCAACAGGGCTACTACCAGCAGGGCCAGTTCCAGGGAGCCCCGTACGGCGGGCAGCCGGAGAAGAGCAAGACGGGCCTCATCATCGGCATCATCGCAGCCGTCGTGGTCGTGATCCTGGTCGCTGGCGTCGCAATCTGGGCGCTGACCAAGGACGATTCCTCCAGCAACGAGGCATCGGCCTCGCCGAGCGCTCCGAGCACCGCAGCGCCCACGTCCGCTTCTCCCACGGCCCCCAGCCCGTCGGCTCCCGCCCCTGCGCCGACCCAGTCCGCGCCGCCCGTGGGCACAAACCCCAGTCCTGCACCGACTCAGGGAACGGGCTCTTCCGGGAGCGTCAGCGCCGATGAGGAATACGGCGTGAAGAACGAATGCAAGTCGGCGCTGTCGCAGACGGTCGAGCAGGGCAAGCTCGAGAACTGGACAGTCCAGCGCGACGGGGTGGATGCTAGCGGGCGTCCTCAGTACCTGTCGAAGGGCCAGTTCAACGGCACTCTTCTCACGGGCAAGAGCGGCACCTTCAACTTTACGTGCACAGTCATCTACCACCAGGAGAACGGCCTGTACGAGGCCTGGGCTTCGATCGACGCCTACTAAACCGAACAACCGACACGCGCGATGATCATCCACCCCGAGCTACTTCCTAGCAAGCTCTACGCGGCGCAGCCCTGGTGGAAGAACGCCGTGCTGTACCAGGTCTATCCCCGTTCGTTCCAAGATACGAACGGGGATGGGCTCGGAGACCTTGAGGGGATTATCCACCGCCTCGACTACCTAGCTGAGCTGGGTGTCGATATCGTGTGGATATCGCCGATCTACCGCTCCCCTCAAGCGGATAACGGCTACGACATCTCGGACTACCGCGACATCGATCCCTTATTCGGCAATCTCGAGGCTTTCGATACCCTCGTCGCCCGTGCCCACGACCTGGGTATGCGCATCGTCATGGACCTCGTTGTCAACCACACGTCGATCGAGCACCCCTGGTTCGTTGAGTCGGCATCGAGCGTCGACTCGGAGCGCCGAGATTGGTACTACTGGCGTGATCCGCGCCCTGGCTTTGCCCCTGGCGCTCCCGGTGCTGAGCCGACGAACTGGGAGTCGTTTTTCGGCGGGCCGGCGTGGGAGTACGACGCGTCCACGGGCCAGTACTACCTCCACCTTTTCGCACGCGAGCAGCCCGACTTGAACTGGGAGAATCCGCAGGTTCGTGACGCCGTCTACGACATGATGAACTGGTGGCTCGACCGCGGGGTCGATGGCTTCCGGGTCGACGCGATCGACGTCATTTCGAAGCTGCCGGGCCTGCCCGATGGCGGGCCGGCGCGCCCTCCGTTCGGGGTCGGCCACGAGTGTTTCGCCGACGGGCCTCGTCTCCACGAATTCCTGCAGGAGATGCACGAGCGGACGTTCGCCCACCATCCCGGGTCGTTTACGGTCGGCGAGGCCTCGAACGCGTCACCGGAGACAGCACTGCTGTTTTGCGATCCCGAGCGCCGCGAGTTCAACATGCTCATCCAGTTCGAGCACGTCAATATCGGCCTCGAAAACGGCAAATTTTCACCCCGCAACTTGGCACCCGGGGAACTGGCGGATGTCCTCACCCGCTGGCAGGACACGCTCGGGACGCGCGGATGGAACGCGCTGTACCTGGAGAACCACGACCAGCCGCGCTCGGTATCCCGTTTCGGCGATCCTTCGCAGTACTGGTACGAATCGGCGACGGCTCTAGCGACCGCCTATTTCCTCCAGCGCGGTACCCCCTTCATCTATCAGGGCCAGGAGATCGGTATGCTCGGCGGGGATTTTAAGACCGCAGCCGATCTGCGAGATGTCGAATCCGTGTCGTACATGAAACGCCTAGGGGTTGACGAGGTGCCCGAGGGGCTCTCCGCGATGTCGAGGGACAACGGGCGGACCCCGATGCAGTGGGACCCCTCCCCCGCTGCCGGCTTCTCTGAGGCAGTCCCGTGGATTGACGTGCCCGCTTCAGCCGAGCAGATTAACGTCGCAGCGCAGGCGGAAGATCCGCAGTCGATACTGGCCTACTACCGCGCGCTCATCAGCGCTCGCCACGTCATCCCCGCGCTGACCGATGGAACGTTCACACGGATAGACGCGTCAGCACCCGCGCTCTTCGTCTACCGGCGCAGCACCCCGGGTTCGGAGGTCCTCGTGATGGCCAATCTGTCCGGGGAGCACACAACTCCCCTCTTCTCCCCCGAGGACGAGGCCGTGGCTTCGTTGCCGTGGCGCCTCTACCTGGGCAATATGGACACGTCGTTCGTCGAGACGGATGACGCCGGCGACCGCGTACAGAGCGAACCCACGGTTATCACGCCAATGAGGCCGTGGGAAGCACGGGTGTATCTCCTGGCCAACTAGCCCGAGGAGGGCTGCCCGACGCGGCGACGGGCTCCAGGCGAGCTGGCGATGCGCAGTGTTTCCAGCACCCGACCATCACGCGAACGACTAGTGCCCCTCTCCACACGAGTATTGGTGTCGCATCACCACTTCTCAGCACACCGCCTCACCCACAAAGAACACGCGGGTGGGAAGACCGTGTCTCTGCACAGGGTGTTTTTGGGTTTGCGGCGTGAGGGTGGGGAAATGTCTTGTTTTTCCGCCGAAAGGTCTGTTTTTCTGGCTGGCCTTGAATGGGCGTTAAATGCCGTTGCGTGACGTTGTGCGCGTGTCACGTGACACGCATCTAAAATCGGGGTCGCGGGGCACTGCGCTCGCGGCTGGTTGTCTTGACACCTTGCCTCACTCGCGGGCGTCGTGTGGGGACGCAGTTGTGGGCTTGCCGAGGTAGAATAGTGGCGATAGACCCCAGGTCGGGCCTCTGTTTTCACGCACAAATGACCGGGGCAATGATTGGGTAAACCGCGGCCCGACGCGAGAGACCCGGCCACCTGCGCTGGCCTCACATGCGCAAACCCCGCCGCCTCTGCAACTGATCGGGAATATCATTGCAGGGGCGGCGGCTTTTTCTGTCACCTGGCCCACTAGTGGGCCGCTATGGTATGCTGGCCGTAGCGTGTACATATTGATACCCGGATCGGCTCCGGGGCTTGCCCGCGCGCACGGGCGTCCTAAACGCGCGAGACCCCACCAGGGCGCCTGCCTGGTGGGGTCTGTTTTTATGCCTGGCCTGTTGCGAGCATGTTTTCGGCGTCGGCGAGGATTCGCGTCATCGATACGCCCAGCGCGCGGCACAGCGCTTCAAGGACTGTGACAGTCATGGGCGCGGTCTGGCCCTCCTCGGCGAGAACTCGCATCAGTCGCGACCGGGAAACTCCCGACCGGGTTGCAAGTGTTCGCTGCGACATGCTTTGCCTGGCCATTTCGGCGCGTAGGGCGGCGGCGACGGCCTGCTCGAAGTCGTGGGGCTCAAATGCAGTGACATTCATACCCCACATTATGGACCAGAAACGGGCCACCTGGTAGGGACATTGTGCCCGTATTTTTCGCATTTCGACTTGACTGGCCCATTTGTGGGCCGCTATGGTTACTCACATGCGGCCCAAAAGTGGGCCACCCCGGAAAGGAGGAACACCCTTGAACACGGTTCAAAGCGATCTGAACGCGCGGATCATCAACTCCGGGGTCTCGATCCGCGCATTCGCCAAGCAGGTCGGGCTTTCACGCACAACCCTTGCGCGAAAACTCTCAGGCGAGAGCGACTTCACGCTAGGTGAGATCGCCACCATCAGCGCCGCCCTCGGGTATGAGACACCGAGTCGCTTCATGGCCGACGTCGAAGCTCGAACCGAGGAGGCCGCGTGACTCGCATCCTCACCCTCGCCGAGGCCGCCGACATGCTCAGGCTCTCACCCGCCGCCGTTCGCCGCCGCATCCGCGACGGCCAAATCACGGCCTGGAACGAAAAGGGCCGGGCCGGGTGGCGCATCCCAGCCGACGCCCTGCAGGCCTACCAGGCCAGGCACGCCGCCACCGGCGAAGGCAGGATCACAGCGCGCAGCAACCGCAGCCAGGCGGCCCGCAAGGCCGCCGCCACACGCGCAGCCCAACGGGCCGCGTAACAAGAAAAGAAGGGCCCCGCGAGGCTGCCACCCCGCGAGACCCACGCACGACCCAGGAAAGGAACCCAATCGTGCAGATCAACGGTACCACGCTCAACAAGCGCCAGAAAGCCCTCATCGGCGGCGCGCTCCTCCGAGAGCAGACCCGCGCCACCGACGCAATGCGCATCATCGACATGACGGCGGTCCACCCCAAGGCCCGCGACCACGTCGCCGGGGCGCTCCTCCTCACCATCGATGAGATCAGCAACCTGATCGGCCTCATCAACGACGATCAGGAGGCCGACAAGTGACCGAGATGCTCATCCCCGCCAAGTACAAGGGCGACATCGACGCCCTGCGTTACGGCCACCACGGCTGGCACGGCTTCCGCCACCGCCTCGCATGGGCCGTCGCACCCGAGTGCATCCGCGCCCTCATGATCGCCGGCCTCATGGTTGCCAACCACCCCGACGAAGTCATGAACGCCCTGTTCGAGAAGAGCCTCGCCGAGTACGCCGACCAGGCCGCACGCGACGAAGCCGAAGCCGACGAGGAGACCAGGCAGTGACCCTCGCAACCGTCGAATGGCTCCACTCCACCGTCTGGTGGATCAAGCACCCCGGTCGCCCCTGCACCGACAAGCGCGTCCGCCGCCTCATTCAGGACGCCCGAATCAACGCCCTTGACCTCACCCTCGATACCGAAACGGACTGATTAACGATGAACACCAACAGCACCACCAAGTACACGCTCGCGGGCCTCGGCCTCACGATGGGCCTTGCCGTCGCAGCGGCTGCGGCCCCTGCGCTCGCGGCCCCCACCGCGCCTGAGCCGATCAGCGCTCAGGTCACCAAGGCCACCAGCGCGTCCCGCCAGACCTCGAGTGAGGTCACCGTCGAGGGCACCTGGCAGACCCCGCACCTCACCCCCGGCTCGGTCCTCACCGTCGCCAGCATTGACGGCGGCTTCAACTGGCGGGCCAACTTCCCGTTCACGCTCGACGACGGCACCAAGATCGGCGAGTGCGTCGCCGACCAGGCACAGCTCATCTGCACGGTGACGGACGTTCCCGAAGCATGGGCGGCAAAGGAAAACGTCACGGGTACGTTCCACGCCCGCGCAAGTCTCACCGACAAGGCTGTCGGCACCGAATCGACCCAGATCACCCTCAACGGTGAAACCGTCCGCACGCTCGTGTGGGGCGACAAGGACGGCTCGGGCGTCTGCACCACCGACTGCGACGGGCCAGCGCACTACGAGTACGCCAAGCCCGAGAACGTCAAGTACGGGTGGACAAACCGCGACGGCAGCGTCGGGTGGGGCATCCAGTGGAAGGTCGACGCCGGCGTCGAGTACACGATCACGGATGAGACCAACACTCTGCACACGGCGGTGAAGTGCTCGACCGGGCCGACCTGGGATCCGGCGACCACGTCGTGGACGGACGGCAAGCTCGACGACACCAAGCACACCCTCACGTTCACGCCCCCGACGGGTTCCCTCACCTGCGTGACCTACCCTGACGCGACGCAGCCCACCGAGGGCGTCACGACGTACACGAACACGGCAACGATCAACGGCGCGGCCCTCGAGGCCACCGCGACGGTGAAGGCCGCCGGCGGTACCGACGGTGACGGCACCGTCAAGCCCGCCCCCACCCCGGAGCCGTCCACGGAGCCCACACCCGAGCCGACCCCCACCAACCCGGCCACCGATCCGAAGCCCGAACCGTCCACACCTGCGACCCCGGCCCCGAAGCCCTCGGACGAGCCCCAGTCCACGCCGACCCCTGACCCCACGCCCGAGCCGCGCGTCACCACCGAGCCGGTGCCCGTGCCCACGAACGCGACCCCGACGCCCGAACCGAAGGCCGACGCGCAGCCCGCCACGGCCCCGCAGGAGCGCCTCGCCAAGACCGGCGCCACCCTCGACGGCATCACCGTTGCCCTCGCGTCCTTCCTGATCGGGGCAGCGCTCGCCACCGCCGGATACGTCATCAACCGCCGCTACCTGGGAGGCAACGGACGATGAACACCAACCAGGACCAGCTCATCCAGCTTGAACTCCCCCTCGACGAACTCGTGTGGCTGCGTGCCTTCCTAGACCAGGAAAGAAGCGCCGCCGATGTCGACCGCCAGGCCGCCGCGGACTTTCACACCATCCTGGCCCGCCGCGCCGCCGCGAAGGTTCTCATAAGCGAGCAGGAGACGATGACGAAGATCATCGACAAAATCTGCAAGCTGATCGACGCCCATGACAGGCGCGAAGCCCTCGCAAGGCAGATCGCCGCAATGACGCCTCCCGTCGCCTAACCCCGCCCGTGTGGGGGCCGCCCCGCTGGCAGCCCGGCGGCCCCCACCACCCTAATTAACCAAAGGACAAAAACCACCATGCGATACGTACCCGCCTACACCAAGACCGCCGCGACGGTCTACCACCTGATCGCCGCCGCAGCCGCTACCTACGGCGTCCTCGCCATGCTCCTTGCGATCTACGACCGTAACCTGGCCGCCGGGCTCCTCGCCCTCATCCCCACCGCCGCCGGGATCGCCCTCGGTACCGCCCTCCTGGGCCGCGAAGAACAGCAGGGAGGCGAGGCAGCGTGACCATTCAACCGTCGAACGTCCTGAACAAAGACACTGCCGGCCTTCACGTTCCCCTGTTTGAGCGCGTCGTCAGCGCCGAAGAGCGCCGCCAGATTCAAGCCGCGAACGGTCGAACCTTCCTTCTCGTCAACGACGCTCACGAAGCGCCGACCTGGACGCACCGCGAGCTGAACACAATGCGCACTTACACACACCGCCTGAACGAGCGCGGCGCGTACTGGTGCATCGACGCCAGGAAGGACAGCGACGGTCGCTACCTGGTGTGGGTCTCATGGAACCCCGACGAGGCGAAGCGCCGCCGAGCGGTGGTGCGACGCGGGAGGGGCCTCGAGTGAACACCTGCAGGCGTTGCGGCGACGAACTGCCCCCCCCTCACAACGTCTGTGAGGACTGCGCGTACGACATGCAAAACGAACTAGACGACTGGGGATTGTACCCCGTTGGCCTCTCCTACTGAAAGGAACCAGGCTCATGGCATCGACCGAAGTCACTAAGGCGTGCGGCAAGGCCGCCGCGAAACCCACCACCCCGGCCCCCGCGCCTGTGCAGGCCCCCGGCTTCTCCTACATCACCGCCGGCCTGCAGGAACGCGCCGACTACATTGCCCGCCTTGCCCCCTCGACGATCCTGCCCACCGCGTACAGGGGCAACGCTGCTAACGCGTTCGTCGCCGCCGAAACCGGCGCAGCCCTCGGCCTCGAACCCCTGCAGGCGCTCGCGTCTATCGCCGTCATCAACGGGCGCGCGACACTGTCCTCGGACCTCATGGCAGCGGTGATCCGCCGCGCAGGCCACACGCTCAGGATCGTTGAAAACAGCCCCGAGTCTGTGACCGCGACGCTGATCCGCGCCGACGACAAGACCTTCAAGTTCGAGGTCACCTGGGACAAAGAAAAGGCCGTCAAGGCCGGCCTATGGGGCCAGCGCGGCCCCTGGTCGCAGTACCCCACGCAGATGCTCAGGGCGCGCGCGATCACCGAGGTCGCCCGTCAAGGCGCGTCCGAAGCCCTCATGGGGATGATATATGCCCCCGAGGACTTCGGGGCGACCATCACGGACACGGGCGAAGTCATTGAAGCGGAGATCGTCGCCGAGACCCCCGCACCCGCCCAGCCCACGCAGGCGGCGAAGGCGAAGCCGGCTGCGAAGCCCGCGGCGGCCCCTTCCCAGCCCGCTCCGCTCGACAAGCCCCTCACGCCCGCGCAGGCAAGCGTCGCAAAGGGACTCGAAACCCTCAGCTTCACCCAGGACGCATACACGGCCTTGTGCAAGCGCTGCCTCGGCCAGATCGTCGCCGTCAACGCCCTGAACGACGAACAGGCCGCCACCCTCCACGCCGAGCTGCTCGCAATCTATAACAGCATCCACGCGCAGCCCGCACCCGAACCGGCACCCGAGGCCGAGGCTGAGGTGGAGATCGTCGACGAGCAGGCCCCAATCTTCGATTACGGGGACGACACCGACCCGAACGGGGGCGCGGCGTGAACGGCATCGACCTGTACGACGGTATCACCCTGCATCAGGGGGATTGCAGGGACATCATGCGCACGTATCCCGACCAGCATTTCGACGCCGTCATCACCGACCCGCCCTACGGGATCAGTTTCAGGGGCGAGAAGTGGGACACCGCCACACCGACCGGTTTTCAGTCTTGGGCGCAGTCGTGGGGTGAGGAGGCGCTGCGCGTCATCAAGCCCGGCGGCTATCTACTCGCTTTCTCAGCGCCGCGCACCTACCACCGGCTCACGAGCGGCCTCGAGGACGCCGGATTCGAGGTCCGCGACACCATGGCATGGATACGCGCCGACGGCAAGCCGGCTGGGACAGACATCGCCGCATCGATTGACCGCGGCGCGCTGCAGACCCGCGAAACGCTCCTGCGCTTCACATCGTGGCTCCGATCGACCGGGATCACAGGCAAGCAGATCAACAAAGCGACCAACTCATTCATGGGGTCGCATTACCTGACGCAAGCCAAGCAACCGGCAATCCCAACACGCGCGCACTGGGATTCACTTCTCCCGTTACTCGAGGGAGTTGCGATCCCCGAATGGGTCACCAAGTTAGTCGACGACACGCACACGTCGAACGTGCTCGGCGCCCGCGAAGGACGCGAGGTGAGCGCCATCGACACGTCTGGAACGGCAACCGGCATGGCCTCGCGAAACGTGAAAAGCGCAGGCGAACCTATCCGCGACGAGGCGAAGGAATGGGCCGGGTGGGGGCTTGGCCTTAAACCGGCCTGGGAGCCGATCGTCGTCGCACGTCGACCTGTAGACGGCGACTCCACGACTGCAAACGTCGTCAAACACGGCGTCGGCGCTCTCAACATCCAGAAGGCAAGCGAGCAGATTGACGGCTTGTATCCGCCGAACCTGCTCATGGGCGAGCAGGCCATGGCCGCCGCTGTGGAGCAGGGCGCGCCCGACCACGTGTGGCCCGTGTTCCGGTACCAGCCGAAGGCGCCAACGTCCGAGCGCCCGAAGGTGGGGGAGATACAACACGTCACCGTGAAGCCTCTCGAGCTCATGAGGTACCTGATCCGACTGGTTGTGCGGCCCGGTTCCCTGATCCTCGAACCGTTCGCCGGGTCGGGCACCACCCTGCAGGCGGCGGCCATGGAGAACACGCGGGCGGTCGGCTGCGAACTCGACGACAGGTACATCCCGCTCATCAAAGCCCGGTTCGCGCAGGGCATCGAAGCGCCCCTCGACCTGTTCGGCCTGGCCGGTGACGCAGCATGACGACCATCGGATCGTTGTTCACCGGCTACGGGGGCCTCGACATGGGCGTAGCCATGGCCCTAGACCCCAACTCGCGGGTCGCGTGGACCAGCGACGTTGAACCCGGCCCCTGCCGGCTCGCCGAGGTCCGCTGGCCCGACACCCCCAACCTCGGCGACATCACAACGATCGACTGGGCAGACGTGGAGCCCGTCGACATCATTTGCGGCGGCTCACCCTGCCAGGATCTAAGCCTCGCAGGCAAACGCGCAGGCATGCGCGCTGGCACCCGCTCGGGCCTGTGGGAATCCATGGCCGCCGCCGTCGAAACCATCAGACCCCGCCTCGTCGTGTGGGAAAACGTGTTAGGAGCACTCAGTGCCAGAGCCTATAGCCCGGTGGAATCCGAGCCGGGAATGCTGGGAACGGGAGCAAATGAACCTGCTCTCAGGGCAGCCGGACGTGTGGTCGGAGACCTGGCCGGCCTCGGGTATGACTGTCGCTGGGCAGTTGTACGAGCTTCCGACGCAGTCGCCCCTCACCAGCGCGCCCGATTCTTCCTTATTGGCTACCCCGACGGCCAACCTTGGCAGTTGCGGCGGCCCGCAACACCCCGACAAGCGCCGAGCCGGCGGCCACAGCGTGAGCCTGCAAGACCAGGTCTCGGCACTCTAATGCCAACGCCGACCGCGTCAGACCACAAAGCCGGGCGCCACCAGGCGGGGACGGGAATGAGCCTGTCCCAGGCGGTGCAACTCCTGCCCACCCCGCAGGCGACGAACGCGAAGGCCTTCTCGGCCGGCTACGGCGCAAACCTTCACGAGGTGGCAAGAGGGATGAAGCCCGGCATCTTCGGCGTCTATGGGCAAGCGATTGCCAGGTGGGAGCAGGTGCTCGGACGTGAGGCTCCAGCTCCTACTGTCCCACCGACACGCGAGGGGGGGCGAGCGCGGCTCTCGACTCGGTTCGTCGAATGGATGATGGGCCTACCAGACGGACACGTCACCGGCCCAGACCTCAACCTCAGCCGAGAACGCCAACTCAGACTGCTCGGCAACGGCGTAGTGCCACAGCAAGCCGCGCTCGCGGTCGGGACGCTCATCCGAGCGGCGCGGACGGAGGAACGCTCATGAGGGTGCCGATCCGTGTGCAACGCCAGCGGACACGCGGCTGGCGCATGCCCGCGCACACCAAGTACGTGGGCAGGGGAAGCCTGTACGGGAACCCCTACCGAGTCGCCCGAACCCGGCGAGAGCTCGACGCTGGCGATCCCATGGTTGTCGCCACGCCCGAGGAGGCAGTCGAGCGGTTCCGTGAGTGGATCGCGACAACGAGGGAGGGGCACCACGTAGGGGACTCGGCACGTCGCATCCTCTGGGGTCTTGACCTCGCGTGCTGGTGTCCACCGGGCCAGCCATGCCACGCCGACGTGCTCCTCGAGATCGCGAACCCGCGCGGCCTGGCCGAATACGCAAACCCCTACTACCGGACGTGGGACAGGCCCCCACGCAAGAACCACTTCTCACAGACGAGGAAACAGCATGACGACATTTGACCCGCTCGCCGGTCTTGACGGCGTTCGCACGTATCAGGAGCGCGTGATGGTGCGCGCGGTACGCCTCACCCCCGCCAACGCGGCTACGGTCGCGAAGATCGCCCGCAAGACCATCACCACCGACAGTGAGGGCACGATCTTCCTGGTCGGCCCCGGCACCGCCGTGTGGGCCATGGAGGGCGACATGATCGTCGCCACGCCGGGCCGCGTGCGTGTCTCGAACCGTACGGCGACGGACTTCCGCGCCTGGTACTCGCACGCAGGCGCACCGATCAGCGAGGAGGACCTCTCATGACCACCGAACTGACCATCGGTGCTATTAACCCCGGCTATGGTGGCCTCCCTATCGGTGTGGCAGCCGCCCTGGGCGGTGCAACCCTCCAGTGGCACGCCCACCCAGGCCTAGGCATTGACTGGCCCGGTCGCACTGTTATGCACTATCACCACCCACGAGCCGCCGCCTACACCGAAATTAGTACGCATCCACCGATGGTGGACGTGCTCACCATCAACCGGCTTGCGACCTGGCAGACCGTGGGCGTGCCGCTGATCGACGCAGGCTACAAGCCCCCGCTCGTCATCGTTGAGGTGCAACTCCCCAACGACGAAGCCGTGCCAGTCTGCGACTATCTCGCCAGCCACGGATACCGCACGGAATGGCCTTGCCTGTGCTCGAACGCGGTCGGCGCACCCCACCGCCGCCTCCGTACGTACGCAATCGGTGTCCGTAACGACATCGACGTGCCCACGGTGAACCCGGCGTACCTGGAAGCCGACCCGTGGACCGGCGACCTATGGGCCAGCCCGAGCGCGTACTGCACCCACCTAGACAGCGAGGCATACAGATGGGCGCAGGATGACATGGAAGGCCACGCCGACAAAGCCCTCACGCGCGCCCTCGAGCACTGGGAGAAGGTCACGGGCGAACGCTGCCCATATCCCCTGTACTCGCTGCCCACCACCACCGACGCGGGGCACCTATCTATCGGCTTCGTGGAATGGATGATGGGACTACCCATCGGCTACGTGTCAACGCCGAGCCTGCATCTCTCACACGACCAGCGCATGGACCTCCTCTACTCGGGGACCGTGCCCCTGCAGGCCGCGCACGCCGTCGCCGTCGGCCTCAAGCAGATGGGCGAGCCATGATCCGCATAGCGCTCACCCTGCACCCCGCCGTGTGGCTCACCGCCAACCAGCGCCTCCACTGGTCAACCAGGATGCTGCGCACGCGTATGCTGCGCGCCCTCGCAGCCAGCGAAGCCCGCATCACCGGAGCAGCAGGCAAACGGCTAGGCGCGTCCACGGTCACCGCCGTAATCGGCTACCCGACATCCACCCGCGCCGACCCGGCCAACGCCGCACCCACCGTGAAAGCAATCATCGACGGCCTCGTCGACGCCCGCGTCTGGGACGACGACGACCACACCCACATCCCCAGCGTCGCATTTGAGCGCGACCCACAGAAAGCCCCCAAGGGCACCCATACGGTGACCCTCATAATTCAGGAACAGGAGACCAGCAAATGAAGCACTACACCCGAGGCCAATTCACGATCTCGTTCACCACCGAAGACGGCGTCGCAGCCGCCGCCTTGACCGCCATCCTCTCCCAACTCAAACCCGGCGCCGTCATCGACGACGCAGGCGTGGACGTCAACGGACCATTCACAGGTACCCGCCGCCTCATCCTCAACTACCGCGAACCAGCCGAGAAGGAGGCCTGACCATGGCCACCCAACCTAAACCACAGATCACAAAGCAGACCCGCACCGTCACGATCTCCTGGCGCCCCGGCGACGACATCAAAGTCCACGACCTCGCCGCCGCCCTACGAAAAATACAGCCCGAGGCAATCCTCGAACGCCTCACCGTAGAAACCGCCGCCGGCACCCCGTTCATACGCTTACGCGTCGAATACATCGCCGACCTCGCCGCCGAAGAAAGCCGAATCATCGAACGGTACCGCAACCGTGACCCGCTAGACCCCCTCTACCCAATGCGCAGCTTCTAGGAGGACAAGCAATGCCCAGGAAGATCGACCACAAGCGCATCAGCTTTAACGCCGCGTTCGGCATCAGTCCCGACCAGCTCGCCCGCGAAATCAACGCCCTGCCCCTCACGGCCCGCATCCTCACCATCGACGCCGTATCACGCGGATACAGCACGTGTGTTGACGTCACCTACTACACGCAGCCCGAGAGGAAGCCGAGGCCCGCAAATGCTTGACGCCCGCCGCACTGAGCTACTCACAATCCGCATCGAACATGGGACGCGGGTCAACCCCACTGACCTCATCGAAGCGCTACAGACCATCCCCGCCGGGTGGGTGATCGCAGACATCAGCGGATTTGCCCTCGCCGACTACCAGCAAATAGAGATCCGCATAGAGCCAGACGAAAGGACAAGCTAATGGCACACACCGGCTTTAAGCGGCCCGGACGCTACGCTGCGCTCGCCGCCGCCTACTACGACGACCCGGCCATTATCGCCGTCGGCCCCGACGCCGAACTCTGGTACGTGCGCGCCCTCGCCTGGTGCGCCGCACACCCCGAAACCGACGGCGACATCCCCCTCGAAGTCGCCGTCAACCGCCTCGGCATCCCCAACGCAATGTCATGCGTGAACATTTGCGCCAATCACTGCCTTATCGCCAAGAACGACGATTCTGTGAGCGTGGCGCCTTGGGTGAAATGGAATGGTAAGAGGTAACAGAAATGCGCATCCGAACCATCAAGCCCGAATTCTGGCGCAGCGAGGACATCGCCGCCCTGAGCATTGAGGACAGGCTCCTATTCATCGGCCTGTGGTCGTACGTCGAGGACAACGGCGTGGGCCGCGACGAGCCCCAACTCATTCAGTGTGACCTGTACCCTCTTGACACATTCACTGAGGCCTCACTGAGGACTCACGGAGGCCTCATGCGCCTCTCACAACAGGGTCTAATCACCCGTTTTGAGGGCCCCGACGGGCGTCGATACCTGCAAATCAACAGCTGGGACAAGCACCAGAAAATCAACCGACCGTCAAAACCGCGTTTCCCGCAGTACAACGCCGAAAACTGCACACTCACTGAGGACTCAGTGAGTCCTCACTGCACACTCACTGAGGACTCACTCCCGGAACAGGGAACAGGGAACAGGGAACAGGGAACAGGGAAGAACACCCCTTTTAGCCCCCCTCACGAAACCGAACACGCTGAGTCCGCGAGCGCTGAGACCGTGACCGTGTCCGCTGACGCGGCCCCGGCAACCGCAACCACCTCGAAGCCCTCGAAAGCCTCAAAGCCTTCGAAGCGAACCCGAGCGTCTCGCGGGACACGCTTGCCTGACGGGTGGCAGCCTGACCAGGCCCTCGCGGACTGGACCAAGGCCAACGCGCCCGCCGCGGCGAACGCCCTCGAGGTCGAACGCTTCCGCGACTACTGGACCGCGCAGCCCGGCGCCAAGGGCCGCAAGACCGACTGGGCGGCCACCTGGCGCAACTGGGCCAGGCGGTGCCAGGAACAGCACACGCAGCCGAGCCGAGGCCAGGCCCCGCGCAGCACGACCAGCGACCGCGTCAACGGGTGGCTCGCCCTCGCCGACAGCCTCGACCCCAACCACCAGCCACCCAGCCAGCCCAGCCTGATCGCCATCGAAGGAGGCGCAGCATGAACCGCACCGAAGCCGCCCAAGTCCTCGCCAAGGCCGCCGCGTACGACAACCGCCAGCCCGACCAGGTCGCCGCGCTCGCCTGGGCCGAAGCCCTCGACCGGGACATGCCCCTCGCCGACGCGCTGCGCATCGTCGGCGAGCACTACCGCGACGAACGCGCCTGGATCATGCCGGCCGACATCAACCGCCGGTGGCGCAGCCTCGGCAAAGCCCGCCTCGAAACCGCCGTCCGCATGGGGCTACCCGAGCCGCCCGACGAACTCGCAGACACCCCCGGCGACTGGGCCGCGTGGAAGAAAGCCCAGATCCGCGCCATCCGCGCCGGATGCGACGCCACCCAAGCCGACGCTAGGGCATGGCACGCAATCCAGCGCACGCCACGAGAGCGCCGCGAACTACCCTCACAGCCGCCCATGCCGTCCGAGTGGCAGGCCATGCTCGACGCAGCAACACCCCGCCAGGTAGCCACGGCGTGCGGCCCAGATGGCTGTCACACGCACCAGACGGGCCGCTGACGGGCGAACGGCCCCCCGGCGGTACCCACACCCACCCAAGGGTCTGAAAGGCCCGCAAAACGCCGCACAGCGAATCGACCAGGCAGACGGTTAACAGCGCTCGCGGCCCCCACCAACCACCACACGCCCCACAAACGGCGCAAAATCAACGAAAAGGACACCAACAATGAGCATTGAAGCAACGATCACCGGCAACCTCGGAGCCGACCCCGACGTGCGCTGGACCCAAGGCGGCCAGCAAGTCACCGAACTGCGTATCTGCGCAACCCCACGCAAGCAACGCAGGGGCCCCGACGGCAAGCCCACGGGCGAGTGGGAGGACGCAGGCGCCCCCGTGTGGGTGCGGGCGGCCCTGTGGGGCGAACGGTACTCCTGGATCGCCGAGACGTGCCGGAAGGGCGACCAGGTCGCCGTCGCAGGCGTGATCGCAAAGGCCGAGTTCACCGGCAAGGACGGGCAGCGCCACGAAGCCCTCGAGATCCTCAACCCGCGATTCCTCGGCTCTACCGCCGCCCGCCGCCAATACCAGGCATCCCAAGGCCCTGCCCCCGCCGCGGCGAACGTGACCGGCCAGCCCGGCGGCGGCACGCCCTGGGCCAACCAGCCCATGCCCACCGACCCCCCGTTTTAATACCCACCAGCAACCCCTCTAAAATCGGAAGGGAGACCCTCGCCAATGCCCACCCACACGCAGATGCTCGCACAGATCGCAGCCTGGCTACCCGCCCTCGACACAGCGGCCCACACCGCGACCGGCCTGCACTCCCCCCGCCCCACCTCGGGCGCACACAGCGGCAACGGCGCAGGTCTCCCCTACCGCCTCGCCGCCATCCTCGACACCACCGACGACGGCCCCGCTGGTATCCGCACCAGCGCCGGGGTGCTCGACATCCTCCACCCGTGGGCGGTGCAGCTCGCAGACGAGCGCAGCGAACCCGCCCCCGCGCGCCGCTCCACGCTGCCCTACCTGATCGGCACCATCACGTGGGCGCAGGACCACGCCGCCGACTGGGAAGCCCTCGCCGAAACCATCACCGACACCTGGCGCATCCTCGCGCGCGCCACAGGCCACACCCCCGCCACCATCGGCACCTGCCCCAACTGCGGCGGTGCTATCACAACCGACCCCACCCCGACCGGCATCCCCGAACACGGCTCCTGCGAACGCTGCGACAGGTGGTACCAAGACAAGGAGGACCAAAGCATGGTCCGTAAAACAGCCCTGAACGACGTGCTCAGGAACACGCGCAACCCCGCTATCTATGTGGACTGGACGACCCTCTCCCAGGCTTTCCCCACGCTCTCCCACGACCGGCTCCGACAGTGGGCACACCGAGGACACGTGCCAACACAGCCCGGCCCACTCTACCAAGTGCGAGCCGTCCACGACCGCCTCGACCGCGAACAAGGCGCAGCATGAAACGCGCCCGCCTTACCCGCATATGCCAGGCCGCCCCGCTTGTCACTGTCGCCGCCATTACCGCTGCGCATGGGTGCGCCAATATCGCGGGCAGCGACCAGGCGTTCGGTGCGGCTCAAATAGTTACAGCCGCCCTCGTCGTAGCGCTCACGGCAATCCAGGGAAGGGAGTAGGTATGACCGCCGACGATGATCGCGCGCTGCGCGCCCTCGACCTCGCCACCGCCGGCCTCAGCGTCGCCAAGATCGCCACCATGCTCGACACCACCGTCAAAGACGTGAAGGCCCTCATCAAAGCAGGCAAGAAGCGCGACCCCCGCGACTACGACCCAGACGTCGAAGCCCGCCGCCTCGACAAAATGAGCGCCGCCCTATGGCCCCTCGCCTCCCAAGGCGACCCCGAAACCGTCGGCGTCGTCGTCAAGCTCATGGAACGACGCGACACCATGGACGCCACAATCGACGGAGACCTCGCCGCCGCCGTAAAAGCCACCACCAAGCTACAGAAAGCCCACCGCGACCAAGTAGCGACACGCGCAGATACCGAGTAGCGGATACCCCCTAAGTGTGATACTGTCACACATGAAGCGGGTGTAGTGTGCCACGGCTACCCGGCCTCCTGATCGATACCAAGACCCCCGACCTCAGCAACCAGGTCGGGGGTCTTGCGTATCACCTGCAGGTCACAGGCCGTGACGCTCGACCGCCTTCCAGAAGTCAACGGCGGTCACGGTCTGATAGAAGCCCTGACGGTTTAGGGCGATTGTGCCGGTGCGCGGGTCAAGCGCCTGGTACCAACCGAAGCACTCCTCGATCAGTTCCTCGACATCGACGTCAGCGTCGGCAGTGAACCCGAGAGCATCCCGGACCATACCCCGCACCTCATCAAGGGTGGTGAAGCGGGTGGGCTCCTCGGTCAGCTCGATAACCTCGGCCAGGTCCTCGGGGGTGTGGATGGTTTCCATGGGGGTCTCCTTCGTTGAGTTGCAGGGGGCTTTTCCCTCCTGACACCATTAACTATAGCCCGCGCACAACGCTAAGTCAACACGTGGGGACGTGACACCCACCACAAGGACACGGACCATGGCCCGCCGCCGATGCTCACACCCAGGCTGCCCTACCCTCATCCCACACCCTGGCCCCCGCCTATGCCCTACCCACAACCGCGAGCGCGAACAGCAACGAGGCTACTCAACCGCACGCGGCTACGACCGCCACTACCGGGCCGCCAGGGTACGGGCCGCCCGCCTCGTCGAGGCAGGCCAGGCCGTGTGCTGGCGGTGCGGCCAACCCATCAAGGCAGACGAAGCGTTCGACCTTGGTCACGATGACGACGATCGTTCGATCATTCGCGGACCAGAACACAGATTTTGCAATCGCAGCGCCGCAGGCAAAGCGGCACACAAATACGACCGAACCGAAACGGACTGACACGCACACCCCCCAGGGGGGTGGCCCCGACCGGGGCCCCGTCAGACCGCTGGTGAGGGATGTAAACAGTTCGGAGGGTTCAAAACTTCCCGCCCGAAACCGAAAAAGCCGCCCGGCGCGACGCCGAGGTGGCCCTGCAGGCAGGCGCGACGCCGGCCAGCGAGGAGACTAGTCATGCCGTCAGGAGGTGCGCGAGCCCGGAGTGGGCCGCCCGTCAACCCCAACAGTGCTCGAAGCGACGCGCGCGGGATCGCCTTCCGTCAGCTCGGAGGCGTCCCCGCCACCGCGCCCGTCCCCGAGTTCGCCATGCCCCCAATGCAGCTATGGGAGACCCTCCCGAACGGGGGCCGTCGTTTCCGCAAGCTGGCGACCGAGCTTCGTTGGAAGCGCGAACTCGAACTGTGGGAGTGGGCCTGGCGCCAACCTCAGTCCGAGGTCTGGCGCGAACAGCCCTGGATGACATACTCAGTCGCACAGTGGGTGCGCCTCGCCGTCACCTGTGAGGAAGAGGGCGCGAAGGCGGGCGACAAGACCGCGCTCCTGCGCTTGGCCGACCAGATCGGCCTCACCGCCTCGGGCCTCGCCCTCCACCAGTGGCAGATCACGACCGGCAAGCCCGCCGCCGAGGCTGAGATAACCGAGCGCCCTGCGCGTCGCCATTCTTCCCGTGCTCGGCTCGCTGGTATGACCGTCGTCGACGGCGGCAGTGATGGCGCATGACGAGTACGCGCCGCCGCCGCTCGCCCTCGACTTCAACCCCCTGCATACCCTTGGGTTCCTGATCTCTGACTGGATCGAGGCCCACTGCCTGGTCCCGTCGGGCGTGTACTTCAATCAACCGCTCGTACTGAACGGGTGGCAGCTCTACTGCAACGCCAACCATTACCGCGTCAAGGCGACCGCGAAGCCTGACCCGCATCGTCTTGTGGAGCCGTTCACCTACCGGCGTAGCCTGTGGGTGGGGCCTCAGAAGTCGGGTAAGTCGCCGCTCGCGGCGGCGGTTGCGCTCGCGGAAGGCGTAGGACCGGCCATGTTCGCCGGGTGGGCGCGCGACGGCGACGTGTACCGCTGTTCGGACCACGGGTGCGGGTGCGGGTGGGAGTACTGGTACGAGCCGGGCGAGGCCATGGGCCGCCCCCGCGACAAGAGCCTGATCGCACTCCTCGCGTTCGCTGAGGACCAGACCCGCAACGTCTACGAGCCGTTGCAGACCATGATTAAGAGCGGTCCCCTCGGGGACTTCGTGCGCGTCCGCGAGGGCTTCGTGCGTCTCCCGAATGAGGGGAAGATCGTCCCCGTCACATCGGCGGCCCGCTCGAAGCTGGGCCAGCCGTTCACGTGCGCTATCGCGGACGAATCGGGCCTCTACACGCCCCAATCGGGCGTGCTGAACACATGGCAGACGATCCGACGAGCGGTCGCCGGCATGCAGGGCCGCACCATCGAGCTGACAAACCCGTGGGACCCCATGGAAGATTCAGCGGCGCAACAGGCGTACCAGTCTAGGGCGCGGGACATCTTCAAGTTCTACGAGAAGCCGCCCCTGGACTGGGATTACACGAAGAAGGCCGACAGGTCGAAAATTCACCGCTTCGTGTACGCCTCGTCCCCGTGGGTAGACCCGAAGGCGATTGACGCCGAGGTCGACGAACTCATGGAAACCGACCCCACGCAGGCCGAGCGGTTCTTCGGCAATCGGCTTGTGCAGGGCAAGGGCTCCTATCTCACCGAAAAGGTCTGGGACCGGCAAACCCGCGACGTGCAGCCCGAACCGGGCTGCGAAATCGCCCTGGGCTTCGACGGTTCACGGTCGGGTGACTGGACGGCGATCCGCGCCGAAACCGTCGACGGCCTGCGATTCACACCAACGTACGGGCCCGATCAGCGGCCTACCGTGTGGAACCCGGAAGAATGGCCGGAAGGCCGCATCCCGCGTGGCGAGGTCGACGCGGCGGTCGCCGAACTCATGGACCGCTACACCGTCCAACGCTTCTACTGCGACCCGAGGCACTGGGAAACCCAAATAGACCACTGGGAAAACCTGTACGGCGACTATGTCGTCGTGCAGTGGCCCACGAACTCCATCACGCGAATGTTCGCGGCGCTGGTGCGTTTCCGCGAGGACCTCGCCGAAGGCCTCACCACCCACACCCCGGATGAGACCGCGAAGCTGTGCGCCCTGCACGCCCGCAAGGTCGCCAAGCCCGGCGACAAATTCATCCTCGGCAAGCCAGCCGAGCACATGAAGATCGACGTCCTCATGGCCGACGTCCTCGCCCACGAGGCCGCGGCGGATGAGCACGCCGAAGGCTGGGAACCGGGCGGCGCTATCAGCTTCGCATGGTAAAGGACACACACCCGTATGACTGACCAGATCACCCGCGACGAGGCGAAGCTCCTCGCCGACGCTGAGAACGCCCTCAACCTCACGGCCCCGGCGGACCGTAAGCACCGCGCCTACTACGAGGGCCGCCAGACCCTGCAGCACCTTGGCCTGGCGCTGCCCCCGTCCCTGCGCACCCTCGAAACCGTCGTCAACTGGCCTAGGGTCGTCGTCGACACCATCGAGGAGCGGCAGGACGTGCGCGGCATCATGGTCCCGTCACATCCCGAAGTCGCTGAGGACCTGCGCGCCATGATCGACGCGAACGACCTCGACGCCGAGCTGTGCAAGTGGAAGCGTGATCGCCTGATCTACGGTCGGGCTTATCTGTCCGTCGGTGTGGGCGACGCCGAGGGCGACTACCCGATCATTTGCGTGGAGTCTCCCCGTCAAATGACGGTGAAGTTCGACTATCGCCGTAAGACGATCACGCACGCGGTGCGCATCGTCACCGACCAGGCCACCGACGGCACACAGACCCGCTACGCGACGATCTACACGCCGAACGCCACCACCACCTACGCGACGGTGGGCGGCGCGTGGCGCGTCGTCGACCGCGACGAGCACCGGCTCGGCATCGTCCCCGTCATCCCCTCGTTCAATCGCCAGATGACGGGCGAGACCACGGGCCACTCGGAGATGGACGACATCATGGGCGTGACCGACGCAGCCGCCCGCGCGATCACGCAGATGCAAGCCGCCCTCGAGACAAACGCGGTGCCCAAGCGAATCATCATGGGCGCCAAGCGCAGCGATTTCGCCGACCCCAGCGCGTGGACGAATTATCTCAACCCCTTCGTGGCCCTGCAGAACGCTGGTGCGAAGGTCACGCAGCTTGCCCCCGGAGAGCTGAGCAATTTTCACAGCACCATTGAGCTGTACGGCAAGCTCGCCGCCTCCCTGACCGGCTTCCCGGCCCGCTATTTCGGTCTCATCACGACGAACCCGCCCGCTGAGGGCGCTATTCGCGCTGAGGAATCGAAGCTCGTCAAGCGCGTCGAGCGCGTGAACGCCGAGTGCGGCGCGGCCCTCTCCCGTGCCCTGACGATCGCCGCCCGCATCATGGGCCACAACATCCCCATGGGCGCCGTGAATGTTGCCTGGCATGACCCCGCCACGCCGACGTTTAGCCAGAAGGCCGACGCCCTGCAGAAGCTCGCGGGCGGTAAGCCCCTGATTAGCCGCGAGGGTGCCTGGGACGAGCTGGGCTGGGACGACGCCCGCAAGGCGACCGAACGCGCCTACCTGCGCGAGGAGGAAACCGACCCCGACCTCATCAGGCTCCTGGAAAAGACTACGCCCGCGCTGACCGACGACGACCTGGACGCCGCCCATGGCTTCGATCCCGCCCGCGATTAGCCACCACTACGGGCTGGTCCGTGAACAGGAGGCACGGGCACTGGCCACGGCGACGCGTCAGTGGCGCAAGCTCGGCCCCAACTGGATCGGGCAGGCGTGGGCCGAGCGCATCCCCACCGTCGCCGCCGCTATCACCAGCGCGCAGCGCACGGCGGGGGTCAGCGCCCTCGTCAGCGGCGCCCTCGCGCTCGGGCAGCAAGACACCTGGGCCGCCCCTGACGGCCTCGTCGACCCCGACGCCTTCGCAGGCCTCGCCGCCGACGGACGCAGCCTCGACACCCTCCTGCGCGCCCCAGCGATCACCGCCCGCGCTCTCATCAGTCAAGGCGTGGAGCCCGCGCAGGCGCTTGCGGCGGGGGGCCGTCAGCTATCGATGTTGGTCCTGTCTGAGGTCGCTGACGCGGGCCGGGGCGCGGCGGGCGTGCAGATCGCCGCCAGGCCACGCGTCGGATACGT
Source organism: uncultured Actinomycetaceae bacterium (assembly GCA_963537735.1). Lineage (GTDB taxonomy): Bacteria > Actinomycetota > Actinomycetes > Actinomycetales > Actinomycetaceae > Pauljensenia. The sequence continues at coordinate 25,287 of CAUTGT010000001.1, forward strand.
GCGGATGCTCGAACCGCCGTCGTGCTCGCGGTGCGTCATCCTCGCGGGCCGGTTTTACCGCTGGAACCAAGGGTTTTTGCGGCATCCCCGGTGCGACTGCAAACACGTGCCCACCATGGTCGCCGACCAAGACGAGGCGTTCGCGCGCGGTCTCATCGACGACCCGTACGAGGCTTTCACACGGATGAGCGAAGCCGAGCAGAACCGCGTTTTCACGAACGCGGGCGCCCGCGCTATCCGCGACGGCGCTGACATGTATCAGGTCGTCAACGCCAGGCGAGGCATGAAATACCGGGGCGCTTTCACCTCTGAGGGCACCAGCAAACACGGTTGGGCGGGCCAGATCCTACGGCGTGGGCAGAAACGCATGACCCCGGAGACGATCTACCGCCTGAACCCGAACCGTGAGCAGGCCGTCGAGGCTTTGCGCGCTCAGGGATATATCACCGGGCGCGGGCAGGTCAGCGGTGGCGCGCTGCGTGGCCAGTACGAGGCCACCTATGAGGGCCGCCGGATGACAGCCGCCGAAAAGCGCGTCGCGGTCGCCACCCGCGACTGGCAGGACGTGCAAAACGGCCTCAACCCCTGGACCCCGCGCGCCCAGGAACGCCACGGTGGCGCCCGCATCGGCGGCGCTGACTACCCCCTCACCCCTGAGATCGCCGCCGAAGTCGAGGCCCGCTACTACGCGGCCACCGCGACCGGCGGCGAATTGACCCGGATGCGCGCCCTCCTGCGCGCCTCCCGCTAAGCCCCCGACTCGCGCCGCGACGGCGCGGGCGGCCCCCCTCGAGCGATTCGAGAAAGGAACACACCCAATGCCCACCGAAACCACCGACCAGACGCCGGACACCACTGAGGCCGCCGCTGAGGAAACCCTCAACGAGGGCGGTGTCAAGGCCCTGCGCGCCGAACGCGACGCCCGCAAGGCCGCCGACGCCCGCGTCAAGGACCTCGAAGCCCAGATCGCGGCCCTGACCGTGAGCCTCGACGAGACCAAGACCGCCGGGACCGTCGCCGCCGAACAGGCCGCCGCCCAGGTTGCGGAACTGCAGGCCAAGCTCGCCCGCGCCGAAGTAATCCACAGCATGAAGGTGCCTGACGCGCTCGCCGACTTCCTGCAGGGCAACAACACCGAGGAGCTCACGGTGTCCGCCGAAAAGCTCCTCGCCGCGATCCCCGCCCCGGCCCCGGCCTCTGACGCGCAGCCCGCGCCGCTGGCCATGCGCCCCGACCCCTCGCAGGGCGGCACGCCCGAACCGGCAACCACAACGGACGCGCTGACGGCAATGCTGGTCGAGGCCGTCGGCGGGCGCTGACACCCTGAGCAGCCCACCCCACACCAACAATCTCACGCTCGAAGGGAGCACCCACAATGGCTATCACCAATCCCAAGAAGCTCGCCGATTTTAACGGCTTTATCAAGCCGGAACTCGCCGGCCCTATTTTCGACGAGGCCGCCAAGGGTTCGGCCGCTATGTCCCTGATGAAGAAGGTCCCGCTCGGCGCGTCTGGCCAGGCTTTCCCCATCGTGACGGGCAAGCCGAGCGCCAACTGGACCGCTGAGGGCGCGAAGAAGCACACCACCGAGGCCTCCCTGGGTCTCGTGACCATGCAGCCGAAGAAGCTGACGGCAATCGCCGTGGCTTCTCAGGAGGTTATTCGCGCGAACCCCGGCGGCTACTCTGAGACCCTGAAGTCCCTCCTCGCCGACGCGTTCGCCCGCGCGTTCGACCTCGCCGTTTTCTTCGACAAGGGCGGCGACGGCACCGGAACCGGTCCGTTCGGCACCTCCCTGTGGGCCACCACCAAGTCCGTCACCCTGGGCGCCACCGCTGGCGCTAACGTCTACGACGACATCGTCAAGGCGATGGGCCTGAACCTGCAGGGCACCCCCAAGAAGCAGGTCAACGGCTTTGCTTTCGACACGGGCTTCGAGGTCGACCTCCTCACCACCAAGGACGCGTCGGGGCGCCCGCTTTTCGCCGAGGCCTCCTATGACGGCCTGATCCCCGCCCTGCGCTCGGGTTCTATCCTGGGCCGCCCCTCCTACCTGCACGAGAACGTCGGTCTGGACAAGACCGTCGGCTTCGCGGGCGACTGGACCAAGGCCGCGTGGGGCACTGTCGGCGGTATCACCATGGACGTGTCCACCGAGGCAACGGTCACCATCGGCGGCCAGCTCGTCTCCCTGTACGAGCAGAACCTCGTCGCCATCCGCGCCGAGGCCGAGTACGGCTTCGCGCTCGCCGACAAGGAAGCGTTCGTCAAGATCGTCCGTAAGTGACCGAGGACGTCGCTCATTTGATGAGCCCGTCGGGTGACCACGTCGCCGTGCCCGCGAGTCAACTCCCGTACTGGGAGCGGCTCGGGTACGTGCAGCGTGGCCCCGGCGGGCTTGCCACACCCACCGACGACGAGTGAAAGGCGGCCAATCGTGGCCTACGCGACCGTAATCGACGTGGCGACCACACTGGGCCGCCCCATCACAGACCCCGACGAGCAGAACCAGATCACCAACTGGATCAGCAAGACGGAGCGCATCATCAGCGCCCGCCTCGGCGACCTGAACAACCTTGACCGTCAGATCCTCGCCGACGTCATCAGTGAGGTCGTAGCCCGCCGAGCACGCAACCCTGACGGCAAGCGGAATGAACGGATCGACGACTACAGCTACACGCTCGACGCCGCCGCATCCGCTGTGGAGCTGACCCTCACCGCCGACGAATGGGCACGCCTCTCTCAGGACGGCTCCACATCTGGCGCATACATGCCGGTCCTGACCCCCGCGTCCTGGCTTGGGGGGCGTGACGCCGACACGACGCCGACGGGAGGCTGGGCATGAGCGCACGCACCGCTGTTCTCGCGGGCCGCAAGGCCGCCGAAGCCCTCATGGTCGACCGGGCGACCGTCACCCGCCCGACCGTCACGGCAGTCAGCTACGGCCTCGACTCTATCGACGAGATCAACGAAACCCCCGTCTGGTCTGGCCCCTGCAAGGTGCAGACGTACGAGGCGCACGAGACCGCGGCGAACGCCGCCGGCGCCCTCGTCACCATCCAGCGGTACTCGATTCACCTACCGCATCATGTGGACGTTGTGCGCGTTGGTGACCTGATCCGCGTCGAAGGGTACCTGTCCGTCTTCCGCGTGACGGGGCTGTTCGACAAGACGCACGTCACGTCTCGCCGCTTCCAGGTCGACGTGGAAACCAACGGAGACGATTTGCTGTGACTGGTATCGAGATTGACACCACCGAGGTTAGGCAGATCGCCGCCGACGCAACCCGTCTCCCCGGCGAACTGTCCCGCTGGCTTAGGCCCGCCGTCAGCCGGGGCGCGCTGAACATCAAACGCGCCATGCAGGCAGACCTCGAAGCCTCGGGCAACGCGGGCATCCGCGCCGTCGCACGGTCCATCTCGTACGACCTCATCGATGGGGACCACACCATCGAGGCAGAGATCGGACCCGACAAGCCCTCGGGTGCCCTGGCGAATATTGCGTACTTCGGCACCAGCCGGGGCGGCGGCCACACCCGCGACCCTATCGAACCGCTGAATGAGGAAGCCGAAGCCTTCCAAAAGGCCGTTGCTGACATCGTAGGAGAGCTATGGGGCTGACACTCAGCATCATGAATCAGATGCGCTATCGGCTCGCCTCCCTTACGTCGTCGGGGGTGACTGTCAAAGCGTTCATCGGTGACCCGCCCGGCAACCCCGGCATGCCGTTCGTTTTCGTGTGGGGCCCGCCCACGCACGCTAAGTCCGAGGCCATGGGCGGTTGCGGTGGGGATGTTGACGTGCGCCTGCATGTGCAGGTCGTCGCACCTACCACCGCGAACGTCTTGGACCTTGCAGATCAGGTGATCGCCGTCCTGAAAGGTGAGGTTCCAACGGTGCCCGACTGGCGTTGCTTCCCGCTCACGCACGTGGGCGTAACGGACGTGCGCTCGGACAACTCGACCGTGGGCGCGCCCGCGAACAGGGCGCCCCGCTACTGCACCGTAACGTTCCGCGTACAAGCCACCCCCGAAACGAAGGAGGACTGAATGGTCACCGCATACAACACCCGAACCGGTGTTTTCCAGGACATCCCCGAGCACTGGATCGGGCACCCGATCTGGGGTGAGGACTGGACGCTCACACCGCCACCCGAGGCCCGCGAACCCCTGTGTTGCGGCCAGGAGGAACCCACCGACGCCCCCGACAGTGGGGACGACACCACCGACCACCTCAACGAAGGAGACTAAATCATGGCAGGTGCAAAGACCCTCGCCGATGGCCGTATCGCCCTGTGGGCGCTCACTGCGAAGCCGTCGAGCATTGCGGCCCCCGCCGTCAGTGAAATCCAGGCCGGCAAGAAGATTTCGTGCCGAATCCTGAAGAACGATTACGCGCTCGGCGCTGAGTCGGATACGGAAATCGCCGAGCAGGAGATGTGTAAGAAGGGTGAGGGCAAAGCCCCCGGCCCTACGACTTACGCCGGCAACATCACCGTGCTTCGTTACCTCGACGAGGCGGGTAAGCCTGTCGCCGCCGACGACTTCGTCTGGGATCTCATCAAGAAGAAGGGCACCACGATCTGGCTTGTTGAGCGTGAAGGCCCGGACGAGTCCAAGGAGATCGCCGCCGATGACATCGTCAGCGTGTACGAGGTCGTCCTCGGTACGCCGACCAAGCCGTCCGACCGTTTCGCTGGATACATCAAGCGAACCGCGAAGCTGAACATCATGGACGCCGCCGAGGACGTCAAGGTCGCCTCTGCGGTTTTGGCCTGACCCCACTATCTCCCGCCCGGCAGGTTCCGTTCACGGGCTGCCAGACCTGCCGGGCGGGCCCCACCACACGCAGGCAGCCCACACCCGCACAGCTACACACCCTAGGAGTATGGCATGGCAGCCGACGAAGAGCTCACGATGAGCGACCTGAACCTCACGCACACCAACCCCACCGAGACCGTCACGCCCGAGACGTTCGACCTCGCGGCCTGGATCGCGGGAGTTACCCCCGTGCAGCGCACGGTGACCCTGTACGCGCGCGGTGACCTGTTCGCGGACCTGTCCGCCCTGGAAACGCGCTACGACGAGGCGAAGCGCGCCGCCAACGTCGACGACATGCGCGCCCTCAAAGAGCAGATGCGCGCCGTTGCCGACCAGATCCGCGCCTCGGCCCTCGACATCACCGTTCAGGGCCGGAGCGCCGACTGGGTCCAGCGATTCCGTAAGGACATGGACGAGCGCGGCGTCGACGGTGACCAGGCGACGCTCGAGCAGCTCGCCGCGCAGATCACCGCCCCCGAAGGCCTCACCGTGGACATGCTCGCCACGCTGCGCGACCGCATCGAACCGCAGGTCGTGGCCCTCGTGCAGGCGGTCGCCACTGTCAACACCATGAAGCCGACGATCTCGGTCCCTTCGTGACGGAGTGCCTGGACCGGCCTGCCTGCTTGTGGCTGGTTCGGGCGCTCCGAAGCGCGAAGAAGTGGGGCCGCCGCCCGACCGAGTTCCTGGGCGTCCCCGGCGACACGTGGGGCGAAATGGACAGCACGCTCGCGGGCGCGCTCGACATGTACGAGGACACGCGCGTCGGCTCCTACGGGTACCCCAAGCGCCTCACCGAAGGCGACTACGAGGGCTATTTCGAGGTGGAAGAACGCCAAGATAATGCCCAGATGGCCCTCGACCTGTGGCGCAAGAAGCACAAGAACGGCCCCGCGCCCGGCATGGTCCCGACGGTGGTGTTCACCGGCACCGAGGACTAATCGCCGGGCGGGGCGCCCCGTCACATAGCGGCGCGGATCGCGCGCGGAAAGGCAAACGCCCATGACTGAACGGTCAATTAAGGTCACCCTGCGCGCAAACGTCGCCGACTTCAACCGCCAAATCAAGAGCGCGGCAACAAGCCTCGACCAGCTCGCAGCGAAGGGCGACCCCACCGGTAAGGTCGCCGAAACCACGATGGGCCGCCTCACCCAGTCCGCTCAGCTACAGCGCGCAGCCTGGGACACCGCCTCGACCGCCATGGTCGGCTACGGTGTCGCCGCGGCGGCCGCCGCCGGCTACGTCGTCAAGTCCTTCGCGGACTTCGACCAGGCCATGAGCAACGTGCAGGCGGCCACGCACGAGTCCGCCGAGAACATGGACCTCCTGCGCGAGGCTGCGATTCAGGCGGGCGCCGACACGGCGTTCAGCGCATCCGAAGCCGCTGGGGCAATCGAAGAGCTCGCCAAGGCCGGCGTTTCGACAGCTGACATCCTGAACGGCGGCCTCAAGGGATCGCTCGACCTGGCCGCCGCCGGCGGCATGGGGGTTGCCGACGCCGCCGGAATCGCATCCGTTGCCCTGACCCAGTTCAAGCTCTCTGGCTCTGACGTCGGCCACGTCGCCGACCTCCTCGCCGCCGGCGCAGGCAAGGCCATGGGCGACGTCTCAGACCTCGGCGCGGCCCTCAAGCAGTCTGGCCTCGTCGCCTCCCAGACGGGCCTCAGCATCGAGGAAACAACGGGCGCGCTCGCGGCGTTCGCCGCCGCCGGCAACATCGGCTCGGACGCCGGCACCTCGTTTAAGACAATGCTCCTGCGACTGACCCCACAGTCTAAGCAGGCCGCGAAGACCATGGAAGAGCTCGGCATTCACGCGTACGACGCGCAGGGGCAATTCGTCGGCCTCGCCAACTACGCGGGCCAGCTCCACGACAGCCTGTCAAAGCTCACCGCCGAGGATAGGCAGTCGGCCCTCAAAAAGATGTTCGGCGACGACGCTATCCGGTCGGCCTCGATCCTGTACGAGCAGGGCGCCCAGGGCATTCAGGAGTGGATCGACAAGGTCAATGATGCGGGCTATGCGGCGGAAACCGCCGAGGCGCGCATGGACAACCTGAACGGCGATTTGGAGAAGCTCGGCGGCTCGTTCGAGACCCTGTTTATCAAGAGCGGATCGGGCGCTAACGACTTCCTGCGTAGCCTTGTTCAGTTTGCTGAGCAGGCCGTCAACGCTTTCAGCGCGCTACCCGCGCCCGTGCAGCAGGGCGCGCTCGGTCTCGCGGCCTTCACCGCCGCCGCGACACTCACAGCGGGCGCCGGAATGAAGATTTTTACGACGATTACCGACGTGCGTACCGCTTTGGCATCTCTGAACGGCTCGATCCCGTTCATTACCCGCATTGGCAGCGGTTTCGAGGCCATGCGCGGGGGCTTGTCGGACGCTCGCGGCGCTATCAGCGGCTTCGGCAATGCGTGGGTGACCGCGCGCGCGAACGGCGTGTCAAATATCAGCGCGCTCGCGCAGGCAGCCGGTCCCGCTATGTCTGGTATCGGACGCGCCGCGAAGGGCGCGGGATCTGCACTCATGGGTGCGTTCGGTGGCCCGTGGGGTCTTGCGGCGACCGTAGCACTCGGAGCGCTCACGAGCGCCCTGTCCGACTACCAGGCGAAGCAGGCGCGTGCGACGGCCATGGCTCAGGAGTTCGCCGAAACCCTGGACGCCGTGTCGAACGCGGCGACCGGCGCGACGCGCGGCGCGGCCTTGAAGCGCCTGAACGAGGACACCCGCACATTCTGGGGCGGACACCATTCCGGCGCATCGGCGTTCGAGAAGCTCGGCGGCGACATCAACGACTACATTGACGCCGCCATGGGGTCCGAAGAAGCTAACGCCCGCGTCCGCGCCCTCCTGGACAACGTCAGCAAGACGAACTACCGGGGCCCCGGTCTGAGCACGTGGGGTAAGGAAACCGCCGACGCTGTACATGACGCCCGACAAGCCCTGGACGAGACCCAGGCAGCCATGGGCAAGGCCGCCGAAATGAACAACCAGGCCGCCCGCGCCGGCGTCGGACACGCGTCCGCTCAGGACCAGCTCGCCGGCGCAGCCAACCGCGCCGCCCAGGCCATGGAGGACCAAGCGAAGGCGACGCACGATCTGATCGACGCCCAAAAGACCCTGCAGGATATCATTTTGGGTGAGCGCGGTTCCTGGCGTGGCCTGTACGAGGCCATCGACGCGGCGAACGCCGCCGTCGAAAAAAACGGCCAGACACTCGACATCACCACGGCGGCGGGCCGCGCCAACCAAGCCGCGCTCGACGACCTCGCCAAGAGCGGCTGGGAACTGGTCGAATCCATGGAAAAAAACGGCGCCACCATGGAGGACATGCAGGCCGCCATGCAGACGACCCGCGACAACTTCATTGCGGTCGCCCAGGCCATGGGCTTGTCCGCCGACGACGCCGCCAACCTCGCCGATCAGTTGAACCTCATCCCGACGAACATCGAGTCGCACGTGACCGCTGAAACGGCAGCGGCGAACGCGTCCGTCGACGCGTTTATCGCCTACGTGCAGGCGCAGAACGGCGGCACAATCACCATCAACGCCGTCAACGACAGCGCGATTACAACCATTCTGGAAACCCTCGGCTATGCGAAGAACCAGGACGGCACGATCACCATCGACGCGAACAGCGACCCGGCGGTGGCAAAGTTGGTCGCGTCTGTCGGCCAGGTCGACGCAGCGACCGGCACGGTCACCATCGACGGCAACAACGACCAGGCGAACGCCAAGCTCGACGCCATCAAGGCCGCAATCGACGGATACAGCCCTTACGTCAACATCAACGCCAACGATTACGTGTCGGGCAAGATGGAAGGCATCAAGGCCGCGTGGAATGGTCAAACCTGGTACGTGAACATCGTCGGCCAGTATTCGCAGAGCGGCGGCCCGTCAGCGCAGGCCGACGGGTCGGTCCTGTCCTTCTACGCGGGCGGCGGCTTCCACAGGGAACGCCACGTCGCGCAGATCGCCCCGGCGGGCGCCTGGCGCGTGTGGGCCGAACCCGAAACCGGCGGCGAAGGCTACATCCCGCTCGCCAAGTCCAAGCGCAAGCGCAGCGAGGCCATTCTCGGGCAGATTGCCGACATTTTCGGCGGTACCTACATCCCCGGCCACGCAACCCCCTACGCGACCGGCGGCGTGGGCGGGAACGCACCCGGCGCGGGGGCGGCGAACGTCCACGTCACGGCGATTGTCACCAACCCGTGGACGGGTGAGCAGACGCGCGCGTTCGCGCGAACCGAGGCCGTCAAGGTTGTGAGGAGTGTGCAGTAATGGCAGTCAAGGCGTGGATACACAGGGAGACGGGCTTGCCCTGTTTCTACCTGGACGGCCCCGACGCGGGCGCCGCCGTGTATGACGGGGACCGTCTCGTCAACCCCGCCGACACGGCGAACCAGGCGTCGGCGTTCTGTGACCCGTTCGCGCCGCCCGGCGTGGCGACAACCTACACAGTAGGGAGCAGGCGGTTCACGCTCACCCGCCGCGGCGAAGGCTACGCAGTCACCAGCCTTGACTCACGTCAGCGGGCCGTCGTCTCCTACATCGGGGACGACGCCCGCGACTACGACACGCGCGCGACCGCGACGGACATCAACGCCCGCCGCACACCCGTCATCCGCTGGGCGGGCGTCGCCGCCGCCTACGCCGGGCGGCTCGAACTCCTCGCCTACGCTGAGGAAAGCGATCGCCTCGAACGCATCCTCGAAGCCCGCCAGCCGGTGATCGCCGTCCACTCGCACGACGCCTGCGATCTGCAGGACTGCGACATCCCCGCCGTCCGTGTCCTTGCAATCACGCACGCGACCAGTCAGCGGACGGGCCGCCGCGACCGGGTCCGCCGCCAATGGACGCTCGATTACAAACAGATCGACCTTAGCGAAGCGTCGGGCCTCCTCGGGAACGTCCCCGTCGTCACGTGGGGCGCGTGGGACGCGCGCTCGAAGTGGCGAGGCCGCTCCTACGTTGACCTCCTGCGCGAATACGCGGGGATGCCATGAGGGGCGGGCCGAACGCAGCGGCGCTCGCCGCCCCGACCACCATTGACGTGTCTGTCGCGTCTGTCCTGGCCGGGCGTGTCCTCGCTGAGGACATCCCCGTCGTCAGCGCACAGCTCGAAGCGTCGACCGATCGCACGCCCCGCGAGCGCCTTACACTCGAGGCCCCGCATGGGTGGGTGCCCCGTGACCCCGGCGACCCGCTGAACAACTTCGGGCAGCGGTTGCAGGTCACGCAGACGATCGCCACCGGGGGAGTGACGACCCACGTCAAGGTCGGGGTCTACCAGATCGACGCGTGGGAGGAAACCAGCAGCGGCGGTGTGAGCGTGACCGCGTACGACTTGCTACAGCGGTGCGAGAAGAATCCGATGGATTGGCCGTCGTCCCCGCCCGGCGGGGCGACCGTCTCGTCTGAGTTTCAGCGCCTTGCAGGCTACCCGGATGAGGGGGGCCTGCTGGTGGTTGTCGACGACGGGGACCAGGTGATCCCCCGTACTTTCGAGTGGGGCACGTCGCGTACGGAGGCCATGGGGAAGCTCGCGGAGGCGTATGGGCTTGCCTGGACGGTGCGCCCTGACGGCGTCCTGCACGTGTGGAAACCGCGCGTCGGTGTCGCGTCTGAGACGTACACGGGCCGCGACCTCCTCATCGAGGCCGCCCGTAAGAGCGCAGAGCGCCGCCCGAACAGGTGGTTCGTCGGTACGACCGGCGAAACCCCGGAAGGTGGCGGCGACGCCCCCCACTACGACGGGATCGCGACCCTGTACGCCGCGCCCTACCAGCCCGCCGTGTACGGCGTGGTTACGGAGCGCAGCGAAATGCAGATGACGGACCTGCAGGGCACCGTGCAGCAGGCCGCCGAAACGTATCGGGCGAAGGCCCTCGCCGCACGGGGGACGCGCAGCCTCGCCCTCGCGTCTGACCCGCGTATCGAGTTGTGGGACACGATCAGCGTGGAGACTGGCGAGGAGGTTGTGACCGGTACCGTCACCGGCTACTCGATCGATCTGGCCGATTCTGACGCGCAGATGCGCGTCGACCTGGAGGTTTACGCAAGTGTCAACGCCCGATAGCCTCTCTGATTGGCTTGACCTCACCCCACAGCGCGGCCCCGCGCCGCACACGGGGTCTGTGCAGGGCACGGTGACGGGCATCGTCGACGAGGCCGGCGGCCTGGTCGAGGTCACCCCACACGGCGCCCCGCCCGGCACCACGGTTGTTGTCCCCTCGACCGCTGGCATCACCTGGCAGGGCGCGCCCGTGCGCCTGGACCGCGACACGACCGGCGCGGCCACTCTCGCCCACGCGCCCACCGTCACCGCCCCTACCGGCGTTGTGACGGTGCCCGTGGGCGAGGCTGCGAAGGCCGCCCGCGACGCCGCGAACCAGGCGTCCGCCGCCCTGCAGGGTGCGCAGGCCGCCATTGAGGAAACGCGCGACGACCTCACCCGGAAGATCGCCGAAGCCAACGCCGGCCCTATCGATGGGTCGCGTATCAAGGCGGGCACGGTCACCGCCCGCGAGATCGTCGCAAGCGAAGCCCTGTACGCCAAGCTCGCGGCGTTCGATACCCTCACGGTCGTTGACAAGATCCGCGCCAAAAACGCCGTCATTCCAGGCGAGCTGATCGCCGACCGCATCACCGGCAAGTGGATCAGCGGCGCGCAACTGCGCGGCTCGGAGTTCGTGCTCGGCGGCGTCGGCACCACCCGCACCCAGCGCGGCGACAACTTCATGCTCTGGCGCGCCAACTTCACGAACGGTAGCCCGAATGGTGAAAACCCTGCGACCACCGCACGCTGGCAGGGCGCGCACCCGGTGTTCGAGATCGTCAATCCCGGCGCTTGGGGGCCTGAGCACGTCGAAACCTACCAGACTCCCACCACGGGCAAGGCCGTGCGCGACCTGCGCGTGACCCTCACCCTGCAGGCCCCCGCCGGCGCAACAGTCACGGCGACCTACCTGATCGGCGGTGACCCCGCCGTGAGCACCACCTCCACCAGCGAGGCGACAACACGCACCCTGACGCTGAACGTCGGTGACCTTGAGAGCACCGATCAGCGGCAGATTATGGTCACCGCGACCTGGCCGCGCACCACGCCGCCGGCGGGCCGCCAATGGCCGATCCGCCTCACCCTCACCAACTGGACCGAGGCATACGCGGACCCCGCGCCCAGCCGAATCAGCATGACGCGAACCAGTCAGAACGTGCAGATTCAGCTCGCCGACGGCGCAGGCAACGACACCGCCCTCACGCCCACCGGGCTCGCTTACTGGCAGACCATCAACGGACGCCGAACCCTTGTGTCCGAACTACCCTGGGCCGCGCTCGCGGATAAGCCCACCTTGTGCTGGGCGTCTGGTGAGGTCTCATCGACGGTATCCAACGGGGATGTGTGGAATCGCCTCCAGTTGCTAACGGGCGGGCGGAAGCTCGTCGAGACCGGCGGCACATGGCATCTATCAGACGGCGGGCAGACCGTCACGGTCCCAAAGGCCGGCGTTTATCAGGTCGAGGCCTGGGTTGCCGTGAAGTCTTACGGGTGGGACGGCACGGTTCTGCTTGCGGTCACAAACGCCGCGCGTGGGGCCGTCTACTCCCCGACGTCTGCGTTCGGGTCGGTCTACGCGTACGGGTCCGCCGGCCCCGGCCAGTACATGACGATCCGCACGTCAGGCATGATCCGCTGCGCTGAGGGTGAGCGCCTCGGTATCGCCCTGCAATCAACGCAGAAGTCCTATGCCACGCTCAAGGACTACAGATTCACCGCAACCTACCTGCGACAGTAAGGGGAACCATCGTGACCATCGAACAGTGGAACCGGGTCCGCACGCCCGAGGCGGGTGAGGACATCCTCGCCACCTGGCCGAAAACCGCCGGCTCGATCAGCCACATCATTCACGTCGACACATACGACGAGGCCGTGAACGTCTGTAACGCCGCCGCCCGCGCCGGGCAGCCACCGACCGCCGCCAGGCCGATCTACTTTGACATGTCGAACCACATCCACAAGTGTGAGGGCCGGAAGAACCAGCGCGGCCAGTGGGAACTCACGCGCCTGACTCCCGTCATTACGTACGGGTCCGCCGCGGGTAACTGGGTCGTCGGCGCGAAGGCGTCGGTCCCCGCGCAGACGCCGCGCGTCGAGCAGCACGGGCGATGGACGGGATTCGCCCAGTACGAGGGCGTCGCCGGGGCGAAGCGGTGCGTGACCCCGTTTATCAACTTCCCCGTCTCGTTCCCTGACGACTGTGTCCACGTCGGGATCACGTTCGCGTACGGGCAGGTGAACTCGGACGTGAACGCGCATATCCCGACCCGCTGGGCGATTGACACCCTCGGCCCTACCGGGTTCCGCATCACCTTCCCCGACCGCGACGTCGCCACCGCCGTGAGCTTCACGTTCCACGCCACCGGCTACTGAGCAACCCAATTTTTCACGCCCTCGGACAAGCCCGTCCGGGGGCTTTCCCATACCCACTGGAGGAGAAACCAATGGAACCGAACATCGAGCAGCTTATGGCCTCGATGACGCCGGCGACGGACACGCCGCCCGACGTCGTCACCCCGATTTACATCCCTTACGAGGAGGTCTCCCGATGACCATGACAGCAAGCAAGGCCCTCGCGTGGGCCGCAAGCCAGATCGGCTACACCCGCTGGGACGACCCCGAGGAAGGCTCCCGTTACGGGCGCTGGTACGCGGACAAGCACGGCGCGTACTACGGGACTAGCGGCGTGCCGTTCTGCGCCATGTTCGCGTCCTGGTGCCTGACCGACAATGACGGCGCATCCGCCATCCCCGGCGGCGACTTCGCCTACGTGCCCTACGGCATCAACGCCGCCGCCCGCGAAGGCCGACTCGTCTCCCCCATGACCCAGGCAGCGCCCGGCGACCTCGTGTGCTTCGACTGGGACGACGACGGCATCGCCGACCACGTCGGCATCGTCGAAGCCAACTACGGCGGATGGCTCCAGACCATCGAAGGCAACACCAGCTCGGGCGCCGCGGGATCGCAGAGCAACGGCGGCGGCGTGTGGCGTAGGACCAGAGACTGGTCCTCGGTGTGTGCGGTCATCCGCCCGCACTACGGCGACGCGACCACCTCCTCGGGCTACACCGACGTCACGGCGCTCCAGGCGGCAGTCGGCGCGACCGCCGACAACATCGTCGGCCCCGACACGACGAAGCGCATTTATGCCGTCGTCGCCGCCTCCAGCTGGGGCGGGCGCCAGTTCCCCTTCGGTGTCGAATACGTCCAGTCCGTCATCGGCACCGAGGCGGACGGCATCTGGGGCGACGCCTCCGACGAGGCGCACGACCGCGTCGTCGGCAACCTCCAGCGCGCCGTCGGCGTGGACGACGATGAAATCTACGGACCCGCAACAAACCAGGCGATTAACACCGCGCTCGCGGGCGCGGAGAAGGGAAACTGACGTGAACAATCTCCTCCTCGGCTTGCAGTCCGATCCGTTCCTGGTGACTGTCGTCGTCGGCCTCATCTGGCCGGTTGTCCAGGCGGCGCTCGACCGCCCGTACTGGACGCCGCGACGCCGTAAGGTTCTGCTCGCGGGCGTCGCCGTCGTCGTCTCCCTCGCTGTCTGGGTCTCGGGCTCCTACCCGGCGACCTGGCAGCTGATCGTCGCCAATGCGTCGGTGTTCCTGGGTATTGCCTGGGGCGTTTTCCAGGTGCTTTCGGCCATCAAGATTAACGGCGCGTCCCTGATTGACTGGGCGGGCGCCCTCACGCCTGGCGGCGAAACTGTTGACGACCTGCACCTGCGCGGCCTCGCTGATCTGTCCGGTGGTGATGCGGGCGGTGACCGTGCCCAGTGACCCATATCCTCACAGATCCCAAGGTCGTCGAGGCCATTAACGGGCTCGTCGCCGTCATGATCGCCGGGCTGGGCGGCGCCGCCGCCGTCGGTTTCGCTCGCCTGAAAACGAGCATGGAGTCGCATCTTCAGCGGGCGACCCGCGCCGCTGAGGAGGCGAAGGTCGCCGCCCAATCCGCTGACGCTCAGGTCAGCAACGACCACAGCACGAATATCCGCGACGACCTAGACACCGTGCGCGACACCGTGAAGGCAGTCAGCGAAGCGGTCGACCGCGTCGCGTCAACGCTCGACAACCACGGTGGCAGTCTTGCGGACATGAAGGCGCGGATCGACCGCATCGATGAGCGCGGTGCCCGCCTGGCCGCCGAGATACACGATGAGCGCACCGCCCGCGAAGCGGCGACGCGCATCATCGACACGCACGCGCACGACACGCACCTGGCGATCTACGAGCGCCTCGATGCGCTAGAAGCGCGCGACACCAAGTAACCCGCCCCCGCGCCGCGACGACCCCCGAGGCTCGCGGCGCATGGGGCGGGCCACCCCACACCTCCCAGCTACACAGTGAGGACCACCAATGACCGCCACCATCAAGGGCCACGTCAAAGACCCAACCGGCAAGCCCGTCACCGTCACAATCACCGCCACCCCCAACCCGAACCCGACGCGCACCCCTGACGGCGACCTCATCGTCCCCGGATCTGTCATGAGCGCGGGCGACGACGGCCACGTCACCGCCGAACTCAGTGCGGGCCGTTACGTCGTGTCCGTCGCGTCCCCGACCGGCCTCCTCGCCGAACGCGACGTGACCCTCACCGACGGGCAGACCATGACGCTCGGTGACCTCCTCACCGCCCCCGCGCCCACGCCCGACACCCCAGCGCCCGGCGGCACGCCCCTCGTCGATGAACATGGCAAGCCCCTCACCCTCGCCGACATCAAGATCGTCAACACCCGCGCCGAAGCCGAAGCACTCCCCGACGGCACCGTGTACCTCATCACCGAGCAGACGGACGCGCCTGGCCACGACGACCACGGCGAAACCAAGCCGAACCCCGCGGCTGGCCCGACCCTCGTCGCTCATGCTTCGGGGCAGCATATCGGCGACACAATCACGATCCGCACCGACGGCCAGGCGGGCGATCGCGCGATCGTCGCAGTCAACACCAAGGCAGTCAACGGGCAGACCTTCACCTTCCCCACAGGTTTTGCGACCCTCGTTGAGCCTTACTGGATCGGCACGATGCGTTTCACCGTCGCCGTCGGCCCCTGGGCACCCGAACTCACGGTGCGCACGTCGCAGCCCGTAGAGGCCGGATACGCCGCCGTCACCACGCGCGGCGGCGGTACGCCGATCGTCGGCCAGGTCAAAAAGCGCCAAGCCGAACCCGCCGAGACCGGCACCTGCACAGCCCCCGAAGTCCCAGCGACCACGGGCCTGACGATCGGCTTCGCATTTGAGCGCACGACGGCGCCAGAAACAGCAGACCAGGTCACCATCAACCAGGGCTGGGAGCGCCTCGAGTATGCAGCGCAGGAGGGCAACAACCTGCAGACCGTGCTCGCGGCGCGTCGCACCGCCCCGGCGGGCGATCTCACTGTCACTTACCCGAATACACAGACGTCGAACGGTGCGGGCGTTCAGGTGGTGATTCCTAATGCGTGACGCCGTCGAAAACGTCCCGGTGGGCCGCGTGCTGCGCGTGCGGCGCCGTGACGGCGGAGATGTGACGGGTCGCCTGTACCGCCGCCGACGCGAAGGCGGCGATATTCCCCTGCGACCCCGCACAGCGACGACACCGGGCGCGGCGCGTGACCTGGTCGCCGAGTTCCTTGCACGCAGGCCCTTCTACATCAGTCACCGGCTCGGGGGCACCGAGTACCCGGAATTCACGCAGGCGGGCCTCGACGCGTCCCTGCGCGCGGGCTTCAAGGCCCTTGAAATCTCCCTGCGCAGGTGCGGTTCTGGCGAATACGTCATGATTCATGACTGGACGACGGAGCGCGTCGTGCCCGGCACGAAGCTCCCGATCTGGTCGACGCCGTGGGACACGCTGAAAACGCTGCGACAGGGATCGGGGCCGCTTATGAGGTTCACCGACCTACTCGAACAGCTCCCCGATGATGTCATCCTGGCCGTCGACCACAAGGTGACATCCTCGAAGCAGGACGCGAACTCATCGGACCTGCAGTCTGAGCTGGACCTGTACACGCTGCTCGACGACGCTTTCGACGGCCACCCCGAACGGCGGGTGCTGTGGAAGCACTTTGTCAACGCGGGGTCCGTGGACCGCGCCAAGGCACGCGGATATAGGAGCATGTGTATGCTCTACCCGAACGAGCTCGCCACCGCCGACCTGTCCCGCTGGGACGTTCTGGGCATGGAGTGGAACGCGCCCGCCGCCGCCTGGCAACAGCTCACGGCGACCGGGAAACCCACCATCGCGCACATCATCACGAACACGGGGCAGGCGCAAACCGCGCTCGGGAAGGGCGCGGGCGGCCTCATGGCCTCCTGGCCGACCACCGTCCACCCGTAAGCCCCCGCGCTCGCGCAAAGCCCCCACCGACCCGTTTCTGGGCGGTGGGGGCTTTGTCGTGTTTCAGGCGGGGAACATATCGGTTTTTCCGAATAGTTCTTCCTATTTGCGTAGGTCTGTGCGTGCGCCCTGGCCGGGCCGCGAGGCCAGCCACGCGTCGATTGTCTCAGGTGACCAGCCGCGCAGGGGGCCGTTCGGCGTGCTGATCTGTACGTCAGCGGGTGGGGTCAGTCCCTTGCGCATGTATGACCTAATCGTCGCCGGGGCCAGGCCGGCGCGGGCGGCGAAGTCAGCGGCGCCCAGGTACTCGCGTGTCATTATGCCTCCCTGGTGGTTCGGGTGGTGATTTCGACGGGGATGTCCTGGTCGGAAAGGAAAGCGAAGGCCCTCCCGACACACGCCTGATACGTGGACAGTGGCAGGCGCGAGGCCCACTCGCAGCCCTGTTCGTACGCGGCTTGATCGACGTACGAGATGAGCGCGGTCGGAATGACGCGCACGTCCTCGATCTCGTCGTCAGCGGGGGCCGTCAGCTCGTCGACGCAGTCGAGGGCAGCGTCCTCAAGGTTGCCGAGCAGCATGTGAACACTGATCGGGTCTCGCGGTGTGCCCTTGCCGATCTCCCACGAGCGGATCGCGCTTTCGGGAGCATCGATGAGGTCGCCGAGTTCGGCGCGTGTGAGCCCGAGGGCTTTGCGTCGACATCGAAGGCCGGCGGGGGTGATCGGTTCGGTCAATTGGTCCTCCTATGGGTTGGCCCTGCGTCCTGCGGTGGGCGCGGGGGCCGGTCGGTTAGGGTCAGAGTTCAACGCCGCGGCGCTTGCAGTAGGTGACGAGGCCTCCGGGCTTGTTGTCGGTGATCCACTGCGCGGCCAGGCCACAGATGTAAGCGCGGCTCGGGCAGTCCTTCACTGTCTCATCGATGACACGGTTCTTGTTCGCATCCTTCAGGATGATGCGGTACCCCTCGCCCTTCGTGAACTGGACGCTCACGGTGCCGATGAGGAAACAGCCTCGCTTCATCCTGTTGAATCGCTCGGCCCACAGCATCGCGGAGTAGTGACCATTCAGGCGTCCGCGCTCGTCGCTGATCTGAACGTTGTCGGCGTTCCAGGTGGTGCGGAAAACGGTCGTGGTGGTCATTTCGGTGTCTCCTTCGTTGAGGTTCGGGGGGCTTGTCCCTCCCGATGACTCAACTATAGCTCGCGCACGGGCTACTACGCAAGCCAAGTTAGGGAGATGTGCGTCATATGCCGAGTTGTGGGGTCGATCCCCCCATGGCCACACTCATGGCTTCGGCGGCGCCCGCGTACGCATCGGGCGCGAGGTGACCATATACGTCAACGGTCGTCTGAATGGATTCGTGGCCCATGCGACGCTGAACCACGGGCAGGGGGACGCCGGCGGCGATCAGCGCCGACGCGTGCGAGTGCCTGAGATCGTGCACGCGCGGACGCGGCGACAGACCCGCCGCATCACACGCGGGCCGCCAAATGTGATTATGGAACGGCGCCGACGTGATCGGCCCGCCCCTGCGCGCCGTGAATACCAGCTCGTCCGCCGCCTTACCCGCGAGCGCGGCGCGCAGCTCAGGGATCACGGGTGCGGGGATGGTGACTGTTCGTCGGGAGCGCTTGGTTTTCGGGGCCCCTAGGTAGCGGGTGCCGTTTTCGCCGGCCTTCCAGGCCTTGTTGATACGGGCGACGGGTTGTGCGACGTCGAGGTCGATGTCGGCGACCGTGAGGGCGGTTGCCTCTCCGAAGCGCAGGCCGAGGCCGTACATGGTGGTGACGAAGGGCTGGTAATCGGTGGGGATCTGTGCGTGGAGGCGGGCGAACTCGTCGGGTGTTAGGAAGCGCATTTCGCGGGTGGTCGCGTCTTTGGGGAGGGGGACGGCCTTCGCGGCGTTGCGGGGGATCACGTCCTCGTTGACGAGGCGTTGCAGTGCGGCGGACAGAAGGGCCTGCGCGTTACGGATGGTCTTTGCCGACGGTGGTCGCCCGGCGGTGGCCCCTCGCGTGACGGGCGTGCGGCGCAGTTCGGCGATCCACTTCGTGACCGTGTGCCGGGTGAGCATGTCGACGGGGATTAGGCCGAGGTGCGGTTCGATACGGTCTCGTACGATCTGCCTGTAGCGGCTGATTGTGCCCGGCGTTGCGGATGCGGCTAGGGCTTCGAGGTGGTGTTCGAGGGCCGCGGCGACGGTGGGCGTGTCTGTGGCTGCGAGGTCGTCGAGGCTGCGCAGCTCGCGGGCGGCTGCCCCGCCGATGCGGTCGACGAGGTCGGCGAAGCGCTGGGCGCTCGCGGCGTCGTAGAAGGTTTCAACGACGGGGTTGCGGCCACCGGCGCGGTAGCGGACGCGGTATACGACGGTGCCGTCACGGTGTGTCACTGCCTTGACAGATGCCATCTTTGCGCCGCCTTGCTTGATCTTGAGCGTGTTTGCTTGATCTTGATTGTACTCCGATAACTTAGCGTGCGTGTCACGCAAGCGTGTCACGCGGCCCCCACACCCTCAGTTTACCGCAGAATAGTGCGGTTTTTGTTCTGAGGGTGTGGGGACCGTGTCTTCCCACCCGCGTATGTCGCGTGATGCGTGCACTCACGTCACTGGCTCGGTGCCGCGAGAACCACCATCATCAAGGTTCAGCGCTGACGACGCTTAACGGCGATCAGCGAACCACCCGCAAGGGCCACGATTCCGGCAAGAACGCCGACGTTCGCAGCGTCAGCACCGGTCTTGGCCAGGCGCGGGGCCGGAGGCGTCGAAGGCGTCGGGGTCGGCTCCGGCTTCGGGGACTCCGAAGGCGTGGGGGTGGGCTTCGGAGACTCCGAGGGCGTCGGAGTGGGCTCCGGGGTAGGAGTCTCCGAGGGGGTCGGGGTCGGCGTCGGCGTGGGCTCCGGGGTCGGAGTCGGCGTCGGGGTCGGCGTCGGGGTCGGAGTCGGCGTCGGGGTCGGCGTCGGGGTCGGCGTCGGCGTGGGCTCCGGGGTCGGAGTCGGGGTCGGCGTCGGGGTCGGCGTCGGAGTGGGCTCCGGGGTCGGGGTCGGCGTCGGCGTGGGAGTCGGCGTCGGAGTAGGCTCCGGGGTCGGAGTCGGCGTCGGAGTAGGCTCCGGGGTCGGAGTCGGCGTCGGCGTCGGGGTCGGCGTCGGCTTAGGAGTCGGCACCAGCTTGTTGTTCAGGTTGAGAGCAAAGAGCTGATCCTCGCTGAGCTTGAAGGTCGCCTCGCGGTTGTTGGCCTTGAGGGTGACACCCTGCGCGGTATCGAACACGCGGCTCTCGGCCTCGTTCCAGGTCACGCCATCGGCTGCAGGGAGGTCGCCCTCGGAGACGGTCACCTCGGTGCCCAGCGGGAGGGCGCCCGGGTAGCTGTAGCTCTTACCGGCCTTGACGGTCGCCTGGTAGGTCTTGTTGACCGACGGATCGGCATCGTTCTTCAGCGTGATGTTGAGGGTGTACTCGAGGTCCTTCGCGTTGTCGGGGAGCTCGCCGTCGACCTTCTTGGTCACCGAGAAGGTCTGGTGCGCGAACGCATCCGCAACCGCACCAAAACGCACCACCTTCGTGACGGGGGAAACCTTCTTGCCGGGCACGTTGAACTCCACGGTGTTGGAGAACTTACCGACGATGTCGGCAGCGCGCTTGGCGCCCTCGACGCGAGTCGGAATCTCGACGATCGCCGACTGGTTCGCAGGAATCTCAGGGAAGGTCACGGTCAGCTTCTGGGGCGTGCACTCGACCGTGGACGCAGCACCGAAGGCGCCGTTCGAGGTGTCCTTGCTCTGGCGCTTGCCCTCGGGCGTGGTCGGATCGACGACGACGAACGTGTGCTTCTTGACGTAGTCCGTCACCGTGGCGCAGTCGTAGCTCCATTTTTCACCGGCGGGAACCTCGTCAACGATCGACGCACCGGTCACGGCCTTATCACCGGCCGGCAGGATCACACGCCACATGATGGCCTTGTTCTCATCGCCATCCTCACTGTCGTTCAGGCCAATCCAGCCCTCCTTGACAGTGCGAGCTTCACCGGTGGGGCGCACGACCATGTTGACCTTGCGCGAGACCACCTTGTTGCCGACCTGCACCACGAAATTCTCGTTGGCGGGGCCGGTGTACTGAATCGTGGCGCTCGTCGTCACGGAGCCCGCCCACTCGGCGGCCGAGTCGGCGTTCTCGTTAAAGACGACGGTGACGATACCGTCGGTCCCCCACGTGCCGCAGCCGATGACAACGCCGGTTGCGGAACGGACGTCAAAGGTACGCTCGGTGGTGGGGCGCAGGATCGGCTGACCCGTGTTCGCCTCGGCGACGGTCGCGTCGTAGGTGAAGAAGTCGCCGGCCTTCACAGCACCGTTCGTCTTCCACGGCAGTTTGACGCCGACGTCCCACAGGTTCGCGATTGTCTTCGCTTCTGCACCCTGGGGATTGACCAGCTGCAGGTTATCCCAGTCAAGGTCAACCTTGTTGTTGACGTTCGTCGTGGGGGCGGGGCACGCGAGCGCCGTGGCCGACGCCGTGCGGGTCGTCAACAGCTGCAAAGC
>CAUTGT010000002.1:0-32256 GCA_963537735.1 uncultured Actinomycetaceae bacterium
CAACCTCACCGGCGGCATCGCCTGCATGCACCGCGCGGTCAAGCCGCTGCCGTAAAGCGTGAACGATGAGGCCGGGGCCCCTTGTGTGGGGTCCCGGCCTCTCACTGCGTCTCGAAGTTTCTTTTACTTCGTGTGGTAGCGCGGGCTTGTACCGAGGTGTGTCGGGTATGGGTTCGTGGTTGCTCCGAGGACGGATTCATCCAGGCCGCGGTAGGTGTATGAGTTGTCGAAGACGATCTCAGCCGGTGGGACGACACCGTCGACGTACTGCGCGATCTCTTCGGGGGTTGGGCTGGACCCGCCTCCTTTGTCCGCGAGGGGGTTGACGTCAGGGTACTGACTGGGATCAGTGTTCATCATTGTTGCGGGGCTCGCTACGCCGTAGCCGGTGTACTGATTCCAGCCGCCGTCCGGGTTGACGGTCGTGTGTATCAGTAGTTGCAGCAGCTGGTTCGACGTCGCGTCGGGCCACTTCTGGCGAGCCATTGCGAGGAATCCTGCGACGATGGGGGTGGAAATGGATGTCCCAACAGTCTGTGTAATCTGTGCAGTCCCGTAGTCATACGCCTTGATAGGGCCTCCAACGGCCGCCGTAGTGACGGATGACCCCCATGATGAGTAGTCCGCTCGTGCACCGTTGATATCAACTGCGGAAACACCAACTACTCCAGACCAAAATGACAGGCTTCCCTCATCATTTGCGTTAGCTGTATTACCGATGCCGGCAACGACGATCGTCCCCGATGCGGCAGCACGAGCTAAAGCCCATTTCAGAGATGCTGCTCGGTCTTGGGACGAGATAGAAATGCTGACAATGCTTGCACCGTCATTAATCGCATGATTGATTAGTGAAGCGTGCGTGTAAACACTTGTATCTTGACACGACGGATCTGGCACCGAGCTTCCGCTAACAGTCTGATAACTATATAGAGTAGCTTGAGGAACAACCCCGTAGTCACGCGCGACGAGAATTGAAGCGACCTCAGTCCCGTGACGCCGACTATCGTCGTCAGGTTTGATCTGGCAAGGGCTCTTATCAAGGACCGTGGCACCAGCGAGTTCTGGTCGCGATGTGTCAACTGGCCCATCAATCATTGCGATCGTGACGCCCGCACCCGTGTATCCCTTCGCTCTAGCTTGGTCGAGGTGGTAGTAGGAAAAATAGGGTTGGTCAGCGGCAGTGATCGTGTCGGCGGCACGTGCCGGCGCGGCGGGAACTACTGCGAGCCCCAGGGCACAAGCGGACGCGCAGGCAACGGCGAGGGGTACACGCGAAACCTTGTAGTTGGGGGTCACCATTGGCTGGGATCCCATCCGTCGTCCTCACGCTTCGCGGGTGCCAAATCCTTGTCCGAGCCGTAGGTCTGAGACATGGGATTCACGTAGCCTTCAGGCAGCGCATCGGGATCATCATCCAGATACCTGTAGGCCTGGTACTTGCGGCGTTTTGCTTTCTTATCCTCCTTCGAGCCGCCCGCACCGGCTCCCATACCGCTACCCATGAAAGCTCCCCTGCCGGCACCAGAACCGCCACTCTGAACAGCGGAAGCGCGTGCTGCTCCAGGAGAAGCAGTCGTTCCACTCACGCCATTTCCAGCTGCGCTTCCTGCTCCTGCCTGTGAAGGGGCGGAATAAGTTCCGAGTCCTTTCCCGCTGTATGTTCCAGCAGTCAGAGCAGAAGCTCCAGAACCCCCGAGAGACCCCGTCCCCATACGCGTAGCTCCGCGCAAGCCAAGGGCGCCGGCTCCGAGCGCTCCAATTCCCGCGAGGCGTCCGGCAGAACCACTATCAGTAGCGGGCCCTCCATTGATTCGCCACAGTGGGTGATCGATGTCGGTGGGATTAGCGGGAACATGACCTCCCCACACGACTCCGTTTCGGTGGTGATTTGCATCAACCCTCGTGTGCAGGAGATCCATGCCCATCAGATCCTGCGCGTTTGTAATGGGGCGATCGTAGGAGCCGTCGACATCGGGTGGCAGGTACCGCTTGGATACTTGCTGTGATGCCAGCGCACGGCGTCGAGCAAACTCATCAGTTTCCGGATCTGCATACCCATCCGGATAGAGTGACTTATCGGATCGCAGGGCGGCACGCCCATAGTCATCCGCAGCGCTACGTCCATAGATTCCCGAATCATATGACGAATACTGCACGTACCCACGATTGAGATTTTCTTGTGTTTGCTCAGGAATTGGAAGATGAATGTTCTGATATCCAGCTCCAACCTTCACGCCTGTCTGCGTCAGGGTATTGACGCCTGCGCTGAGTTCATTGAGCCCACCGTTCAGACGTTCAAGGATCTCCGTTGCGGCCGCCTCACGCATGGCGTTCGCCTGCGCTTCCACAGCATCAACATAGGCCGATCCCGCTGACAGAACGGTGTTTGCAACCACTCCGGTCACCGCCCCGGTCACAACACCAATAGCGGGTGTATAGGGCAGCGCAACCTTCGCAGCATCGCGCATCGCAGCCGTCTTCGAGTCGATGAGTGTCGGCGACAGACGACGCGCGTCCGCGGCGGCCTGCGCAATAGCCTGACGGGCTGCGACATAACGCGCAATCCCGCCCATGTAGTACGAACGCTTCGCTTCCAGACGTGCGACAGTCTGATCTGCCCAGGCCTTCAGTGCCTCTCCAGTCTTCCCTGTAAATCCCTGGTGTTCCTGGAAATGGCGAACCCGCTCGATTGCCTGATCAAAGCCATCAATGACACGCTTATGATCACTATCCCAGGACTGCAGTTCTGCGTTGAAGTCCGCTTGCGCAGCAAACGTCATGAGCCGGTCATACATTGGTGAAGAAACCATGTGTCGTCCTTAAAATCTCAGAACTCGGGCATTGCGCCGGCAGCCGAAGGAGTATCATCTGGCTGCGCACTTGGGACTGTGGAAGAAGTATCAGTTGATCCAGGGGTTGAAGCGGCGGCGGCTGCGACTGAGGGGTCTGACTGAAGTGCGCGATTGATTGCCTCAAGTACCGCTGCATTGGCTTCCTCGCTACTAACGGCCTCCCGAACAGCATCCGTGAGGTTCGTCTGGAATGTATTGAAGATTGCGCGCTCATCAACAAGCATCTCATCAACAGACGAAAAGAACCGCACTGCGCTATTACGAAAATCCTGCGCGCCTTGCTCATTAGTCCAACGGGTTACTGTTTGGGCACCATTGAGCGAGCTCGCGGCATCATTGGATTTGTTGAGAGCCGTCCCGCCCTCATCCATATCGCCGTTTGTCCGGGCGTGTTTTTCCTTATCGAAGCCATAATCGGCACTCATGCACTGTCTCCTGTTAGCAATCGAAGAACACCATCGGTCAGGATTCATCTTCTGGCCCCAGTGTAGGGCCAGTGCCGACTAGCTCACAACCAGTCGAGGTAGCAAGCACCTAGAGCAATCGAGCAGCTTTGTGCGGCCCCTCGCGTTGGGCGCGGAAGGCGCAGCCGCGCCGCTGAGGCGGGGTAGCGCGCGTGCACCCGCGTGCAGGTGACGCAGCCGCCCCGCCCCGGCCTCGTGGTTAGTCCTTCGGCGCGCGGCCCCGGGTCAGCTTTGCCAGGCCCAGGTAGCCGGGAAGCGGCTTGTCCATAGTCTCGTTCGCGAAGGCGACCGACGGCCCCTTCGGTAGGGGATTGACGACCCGGATTGCGGCGGTGAGCTTCTGCGCGGAGTTGTTCGACCGGTACTCCGCGGGCAGCGGCAGCCGCGCGGTCACCCTCGCCGTCTGGCCCGGGAGGATCGAGGGCAGGGTGGACTCGATGCTCTGGCTAGCCACGATCTTATTGTTCTCATCGACGAGGACGACCTCGAGTGGCCACGTCGCATAGAAAGGTGCCGACCCCGTGTTCGTGAACTCCACGGCCACGGCAGCCTTCGCGCCGTGATACGTTGCCGACGTGCGCGTGGCCTGCAGCGTGTAGCCCATGGCGGCGCTCGCGGCCTTTGCGCGCGTCAGCTCAGCGCCGGTGTACCCGGTCGCGAAGGCGTGCTGGTTGATGAGCCATGTGGCGTGAGCCTTCTGAATCGACTCGAGGGCCTTGTAATCGCGCCCCGCGTCCCTACTCGGGCAGCGCAGCGGCTGCGAGAAGGCGCATTCCTGGAAGGAAGGGTAGAGCTCTCCGCCGATGGGGGAGTGGTGCCAGGCATCCCCCTCACCCTGGTCCTTGAGTTTGGGGATGAAATGCCAGCTGGTCCCCTCCAGGGTCGCGTAGCCGAGGGAATCATCGAAATACCCCATGCCGTGAGCCTTCGTGGCAGCGGTGGGGTAGCGGTTCTGGACGAAGGTGTCGTCGAAGGCCTCGTCCCAGGCCTCGACGAGGCGGGCGCGGAACTCGTCCGATGGCATCCAGTTGATGGCCGACGGGTTTTGGTCGTTGACGTAGCCGCTGTACGGGTAGGTGTGCTCCTCGCCCCAGAAGCCGTACAGTCCCGCGGTGATGTAGCCGATGCGAGGATCCCCGTCGTACTTATCGCCGAGGGCCGAGACGAAGTGCAAGAGCATCTCCTGAACCTTCGGGTCGTCGTAGTTGGGGGAGAAGGAGATCTTCTTGTTGTCGTAGAAGTTGTAGGTGCGGCTCCGGTCCGTGCCTGCGTCGATGAGGTACTGCGGCATACCGCTCTCTTTCCCGGGGGTGTCCAGAGCGAAGCGGATGACGGCCTGGTGTCCGCGCGATGCGATCGCGTCCAAGAGCGCGTCGACCTTCGTGAAGTCGTAGGTGTCGCGTCCGGTGACGACGTCCTTCACGGGGAAGGGTGCCCATTCGAGCGTGTAGGGCAGGGAGTTCGCAACCGTGCCGGGTGCGCTCCCGTCCTCGGGCGCCCACGGCATGAAACCCTTCATCGGGTTCGACACCGGGGCGGGGGCTTCCTTGAGGGTGGTCCACTGGGCGGTGGCGGCCGACGAGGCCGTGGCCGGCAGGGTGGCACACGCCAGTCCTGCGGTCGCCGCGAGAGCGATGGTGATGCGAGTAAATGTTCTCATCGCGAGGTCCTTTCAGTCTGTACTGCGGCTGGGGACGTTGCGGCGTGGGCGCGTCGCGTGGAGCCTGTGTGTGCGACGGTGCAGTGACGTGCGAGCTAGAGCTCCACGGGTGTCAAGTGAATCATGATCTTGATGAGGCTCGCAAGATTACGGCAAAGTGTGCGAGTAAGTGATTATGTGACAAATGATTAGTTGTAAATTCTGTGCACCTTTGCAGTGTTGGGGCTGTTGCCCCGGGGTGCTGTGACGGCGTGGTCTGATATGAGCGAGGCCGGGGCCCTGGGTGGGTCCCGGCCTCGTGCCGCTGGTGTGCTCGAGCGCCGCGTGCGGCTAATTAATCCCGTGGCGTTCAACGGCCCACGTGCCGTCGTCCTGCAGTCGCAGGAAGACGACCTCGCGCCCCTTCACGGGCTCCAACGAGTCGTCGGAGTAGTTGCGCAAGTAGTAGACGTTTCCGTACCAGCGCGTCGGGTCAGTGTTCGGCTGCTGCCCATGGTTGTTGCTGCCCGTGATGGTGACGGTCGTGTGGGCGCGGTTGGCCAGGAGCGGCAGGAACTCACCCTGACCGTGCTCCAGGTCGGGCGTCTTCGTGTGGTTGCTTGCCAGTTCTGGCACCTCGTACACGCTCGCCCGGATGTATGCGTAGGCGTTGGTCTTGTCGCGCGAGGCGTCCCAGACGTTGCGTGTGATGACGTAGGCCCTGGCGACGGCCTCGGGATCGGTGCGGTCCACCTCGCGCGGGTCTGGCAGCAGGTCGGGTAGCCATTGGACGGATGCGGGGTACAGGCACGTGCCGTCGGGTGTGGGCGAGCCGTCCGGGCAGGCGGGAGCGGTGCTCATCGTGGCTGTTGGTGTGGGGGCTGTCTCGCTCGTCGAGGTCTCGGTGGAGCTTGGGGAAGACTGTGCTGATTGCTCGCTACTCTCCGCTGCGCTCATTGAGGTGGGGGTCGCGTCGTCGCGGTGGGCGTAGTGGTAGCCGAAGGCGGTGCCGCCGATTCCTAGTGTGATCGCGAGCGTTGCTGCTGCGCCGATCGCAAGGGTGTGCGTCCGTGTTCCCTTGCCTGCTGTCGTGTCCGTGGTCATGTGTGTCTCTGTGCCTGTTTTTCGTCTTGCGTGGTGGTGGTTCGGACGGTGCGCGTCCCGGCGTGCGCTCTGTAGTAGCGCCCGTGGGCTGGTAGCGCGGACCTCTGTGTGCTGACCATCGTAGCGGTGCGCTGCGCTCTTTTGGTTGTAGGGGCAGGCACAAGGGGTTTGTCGAGACTATTTGTTAAGGGTCTTGCGTAAGTGGGGTGATTGAGCGCATAATGGTTGCGTCAAGGAAGACCTCTCGCCCAAAAGGAGAACCCATGAACGCGCCATTACGCGTCGGTGTTGTCGGACTTGGGGCCCGATCATCAATCGCTCGCCACCTCGCTTCCGTTACCCATCCAGCACTCCTCGTCGGAGGCTGCGACCCCAACCCCGCCATGCGGGAGCGCGCCTCGCGCACCCTCGGGGAAGGGCAGTGGGTGGCCACGCTCGACGAGCTCCTTGGTCTGTCGATCGACGCGGCCATCGTCACCAGCCCCGACGACACCCACGAGGACATCACCTGCTCGCTGCTCGAGGCCGGGGTTGCGGTCTTCCTCGAAAAACCGATCGCCATCACGATCGAAGGAGCCGACCGCGTCCTGGAGACCGCGTACCGCACGCGCACGCCCCTGTACGTCGGCCACAACATGCGCCACATGGACGTGGTGCGCACGCTGCGTCGCGTCATCCAGGAGGGTCGCATCGGCGAGGTCAAGGCCATCTGGTGCCGCCACTTTGTGGGCAACGGAGGCGACTACTACTTCAAGGACTGGCACGCGGATCGACGCCGAACGACTGGTCTCCTCCTGCAAAAGGCAGCGCATGACATCGACGTCATGAACTGGCTGTCCGACTCGGTGCCCGCCCGAGTCGTCGCCATGGGAGACCTGATGGTCTACGGGGCGCTCGCGGACCGCAGCGGCCAGAGCGATGGCGCGGTCATGGAGGACTGGTTCTCCTTCGACAACTGGCCGCCCGAGACGCAGACCGGATTGAACCCCGTCATCGACGTCGAAGACCTCTCCATGCTGCTCGCGCGCCAGGAAAACGGCGTCATGATCTCCTACGAACAGTGCCACTTCACCCCGGATTACTGGCGTAACTACAACGTCATCGGCACGCGCGGCCGAGCCGAAAACTTCGGCGACGGCGAAGGTGGGAGCGTTCGTGTGTGGACGCATCGTAGCGGCTACGAACCTACCCCCGACCTGGAGATTCCCCTGCGCGGGGACGCGGGTGGCCACGGCGACGCCGACGTGAACACCATGGACGAGTTCGTCCGTTTCGTCGTCGACGGGGACGTCACGGACACGACGCCCCTCGGCGCGCGCGAGGCAGTCGCCGCCGGAGTGGCCGCCACGGCCTCGCTCAGGGGCGGAAACGTCCCCGTCGACGTCCCCCGGGTACGCGCCGAAATCGCCCAGTATTTCAACCGAAACCAGCTGCGGTAGTGCCCCGCCATTCCTCATTCATGTCATACAACAGGAGAACAACAATGTCGTGTACCCACGATGAAATCGTCAGCCAGCCCGACCTGTGGCGCCGCACCGCCGAGCTTTCCACGGACCCGCTGCCCGCAGACGGCGAGCACATTGCCGTCGTTGGATGCGGCACCTCGTGGTTCATCGCGCAGGCCTACACCGTGTACCGCGAGCGGGCGGGCAAGGGCGTTGGAGACGCCTACACCGCCACGGAGTTCCCGTGGGGGCGCACCTTCGATCGGGTCATCTGCCTGTCACGCTCCGGCACGACGACGGAGATCATCCAGGTCATGAAGCGCCTGCACGAGGAGGGCCGTCCCGCGCTCCTCATCACCGCCGTCGCGGGCGGCCCCGCCTCCGGCTACGCCAGCGAGGAGGTCGTCCTCGACTTCGCCGACGAGACCTCCGTGGTCCAGACCCGATTCGCGACGAGCGCCCTGCAGTACTTCCTCGGCTCCCTCGGACACGACGTCGAGGCCTCGGCCGCCGATGCCGAGCACGCGCTGGCGATGGAGATTCCCTCGCGTTGGGTTGACGCGGACCAGATTTCCTTCCTCGGCACGGGATGGACGATCGGACTGGCCGCGGAAGCCGGCCTCAAGCTGCGCGAGGCCTCGCAGTCGTGGACCGAGGTCTACCCTGCGATGGAGTACCGCCACGGCCCCATCTCGATCGCCCAGCCCGGACGCCTCACCTGGGTTTTCGGACCGGTCCCGGACGGCCTCGCCGAGCAGGTCCACGAGACGGGCGCGGAGCTCGTCACCTTCGACGGGTGCCCGATCGCTCACCTGGTCCTCGCCCAGCGCCTGGCCGTCGAACGCGCAATCGCGCGCGGCCTCAACCCCGATACGCCCCGCAACCTCACACGATCCGTCATCCTGCCGTGAGCACGCTGGGAGTTGGAGTCGACGTCGGTGGAACCACCATCAAGGCGGTTCTCGCCGGCGATGACGGGGTTGTGCGCGAGCGCGTCGATCCGCTGCCGACCCCGCACACCGGGGCCGAGGACGTCGCCCGGGTGGTGGCGTCCATGGCGAAGCCCCTCCTGGCCCTCGCGGGCCCGGGGGCTGCCCTGGGAGTGTGCGTGCCGGGAATCGTCGACGAGGAGCGAGGCATGGGCGTCTTCTCCGCCAACCTCGGCTGGCGGCGCGCGCCCCTGCGCGACCTGATCGCCCACCTGTGCGGGTGCCCCGTCGCCTTCGGGCACGACGTACGCTCGGGGGCCCTCGCCGAGGCCCGCTGGGGCGTGGGCGTCCCCGACTGCCTCTACGTGGCCGTGGGGACGGGGATAGCCTCGGGGCTGGTCCTCGGCGGCCACCTGTCCCCCTCGCGCCCGTGGACCGGCGAGATCGGCCAGGTCGGCGTCGCGCACCCCGCCACCGGAGTGATCGTTCCCCTCGAGTCGGTGTCCTCGGCCTCGGCGATCGCCCGGAGGGCCGTGGACGCCGGGATCGTCCCCGAGGGGGCGGGAGCACGCGACGTGGAAGACGCGGCCGTCATGGGCAGCCAGGAGGCGGTGCGCATCCTCGACGAGGCGATGGGCGCCCTCGGGCACGTCCTCTCCGTCGTCGCCCACCAGGTCGGCTCCATCCCCATCGTCCTGGGCGGCGGGCTGTCGCGCGGCGGCGAGCTCATCTACGGCCCGCTGCGCCGGGCGCTCGCGCTCGGCTCGATCGTCGCGCCCCCGCCCGCGCTGCTGCGCGCTCGCCTCGGGTCCGACTCCCAGGCCCTCGGCGCGGTCGCGCTCTCGCTCGAGCTCGAGGAGGTGTACGCGTGATCTACACCGTGACGCCCAACCCCGCGCTGGACATCACCTGGGGCGTGCCCGGGTGGAAACGAGGATCCACGACGCGCGTCACCGACATCCGGGAAAGCCCCGGCGGAAAAGGACTCAACGTCGCCCGAGTGGCGGACCAGTTGGGCGCCTCGGCGTGCGCCGTGGGTCCCCTCGGCGGTGCCACCGGAGAACGGGTCCGTGACCTCTTCACGAGCCTCGCGCCTTCGGTGCGCACCCGTTGGATAGACTCCCCGGTCCCGACGCGCAGGTCCGTGGCCCTCGTGGATGAGCAGGTGTCGATCTTCAACGAGGCCGGGTACGCCCCTCCCCGCGAGGTGTGGTCCCGCAGCGCCGAGTTCCTCGCCTCCGTGCTCACACTCGGCGATGTCTGTGCCATCTGCGGGTCGCTTCCGGGAGACAGCCGCGCCAGCGATATCGCTCCCATTTTCGAGGCTGCGAAGGCCTCGGGAGCGCGCATCATCCTCGACACCTCCGGGACCGCCCTCGTCGATGCCGCCTCGCAGGCGGACGTCCTCAAGCCCAACGAGCACGAGCTACGGGCCGCCACCGGCTGCTCAACCATCGACGAAGGAGCGCGCATGCTCCTGGGTCGTGGGGCCACCTGGGTGTTCGTCTCCCGAGGCGCTGACGGCATGGACCTGTACTCGCACGGCGGATCGTGGCACGCCTCGAGCGACCCGACCATCACCGGAAACCCGACGGGGGCAGGCGACGCTGCGGTGGCAGCAATCGCGACGCACCTCGAAGCGCGCTTGCTCATGACCGAAAAAGACGGCCTCATGGCACTCACCGACGCGGTCGCCACCTCGACCGCCGCGGTCGTGCGCCCGACGGCGGGAGAGATCGACATGAGCGTGCGCGCCAGCATTCTTCAATCCACGACGCCCGTCCGCCTCTCAGCCGGGACCATCCACTAACCTCCACCATTTTTAGACCAACGAAAGGAGCGAATAATGCTCGCAGATACCGCAGTTCTCGCCCGCGACGCAGCGCAGCGAGGGCAGGGTCTGGCAGCCTTCAACGTCGTTCTGCTGGACCACGCCGAAGCATTCATCGACGCGGCACAGGAGGCGCAGCTGCCCCTGGTCCTCCAGCTCTCGCAAAACGCTGTGGCGTACCACGGAGGCCGCCTCGCGCCGATCGGCCGCGCGCTCATCGAGCTTGCCTCCGAGGCCACCGTCCCCGTCTCCGTCCACCTGGACCACGCCGAATCGACCGACCTGTGCCGCGCAGCCGTCGACCTGGGCTTCACCTCGATCATGTACGACGGCTCCGTCCTGCCCGATGACGTCAATCGGGCGACGACCGCGGCGATGGTCGAGATGGCTCACGCCTCGGGGGTGAGCGTCGAAGCCGAACTCGGGGAGGTGGGCGGAAAGAACGGCGTGCACGACCCCAAGGCGCGCACAAAGCCCGAGGACGCCGCCCAATTCGTCGCCGACACGGGCGTCGACCTCCTGGCTGTCGCCGTCGGATCCTCCCACGCCATGGCCACGCGCGACGCCGTCCTGGACACGGACCTCATCGCCGCGATCCGCCGCTCGGTCCCCGTCCCCCTCGTCCTGCACGGCTCCTCCGGCGTGCCCGACGACGGGATGGTCGCCGCGATCAACGCGGGGATGACGAAGATCAACGTGTCCACCCACCTCAACGTCGTGTTCACCAGCCGCATCCGTGACATCCTGCTGCATGATCCGGGACTGGTGGACCCGCGCAAGTACGTCGGCCCGGCAACCGGCATTGTGCGTGACGAAGTGCGCCGCCTCATGGAGCTCTACGCCGGATGGTGCGCAGTCGCCTGACGCAACGCATCAGAAAGGCGGGTGGCCCGGTGGTCACCCGCCTTTCGCGTCGATGTCAGCGCTGTTCGTCGAAGAGCGCCTGAGGCCCTCTCAGCGTATCCCCGAGCGTGAGAGCCTCAACGTGGTCGAGGCCTCGGCGCACGGCTCCGAGGACGACGGCCTGGGACCCCAGGTTGGAGGTGCGCACATCCGGGACTCGCAGGACCAGCTCCGTAAGCCGCTGCGTGAAAGCATCCATCCACACGTCGGCGGACGCCGAAATGCCGCCGCCCACGACGAGGGCCTCGGGATCCACCGTCAGGACCAGGGCGGAGGCGCCGACGGCCAGGTTGCGCCCAAACGCGCGCGCAATCTTGAGAGCCTCACGGTCCCCATCCCGCGCCTGATCGCACACCCACTGAGCAGCCCGATGCGTCGGAATGTCATCGGGCAGACGCGAGTGCGTGAGGAATACAGCAGGCGTCGAACTCCACTTCAACGCCTTGAGGGCGCCGACCTCGCCGGCCGCGCCGCCAGCTCCCCGACACACCGTGCCGTCAAGCATGAATGCCGCGCCGATGCGGGCGCCCGCCACGATGTACGCGGCGGATGACAGATCCTGGGCCTGCCCGGTCCACGCTTCCGCAGCCAGGGCGCACTTGCAGTCGTTCTCGACGAGGACCGCGCAGCCATAACGGTCGCGCAGCTCCCGGGAAATATCGACCGCGTCCCACCCGGGCAGGGGAGTGCCGTAGGGGGAGCGCCCCTCGGCATCGACGGGACCCGTGAGGGCAACGGAGATGACGGTCAGGCGGTCGCGGACGACGCCCTGTGCGCTCAGCGCGTCCTCCAGGAGAGCCAGGGCCGTGCTCAGACGCTCCGACGCCGGGGCCTCCGGAGAAACGTCGGCCCGCAAGGACGCGAGGGACGATCCCGCAAGGTTCGTCGCCATGACGTCAATGTGGTTCGCGCCGATGTCCAGACCGACGACCACCCCGGCCTCGGACAGGAAGCGATAGCGCTTGGCCGGGCGCCCGGTGATCGACGGGGCGGGCGGCAGCGATGCCACCCAGCCGAGTTCCTCGCAGTCGGCGATTGTCGCGCCCACCGACGTGCGCGACAGCCCGGTCTCCTGAGCGATCTGGCTCACCGTGGCCTCGTCGACGCTGCGTAGATAGGCGAGAATCGCGAGGGAATTGAGCTCACGAATGCGGTCTGGGCCGTGCGTGGCGCTCATGGGTCCTCCTAACCTCGTAGATGTCGACGGGATAACACCCCCAGGGTAGGCCCTTTTGTGCCCGTTTGGAACCTACCCCGGGGGCATGTGTGCAGGTCAGCGCCTGTGAGCGCGCCTGTAGAGGAACGTTCCGGCTCCGCCCATCGCCGCGAGGCAGACGAGAGAAGCCAGCGCGTTCGTGCCGGTACGCGCCAGCGAGGCGGGCTTGGTCGCCTGCGGTGCGCTCGCGGCCACGGGGGTGCTGCTCGGCGCGGGTGACGAGGCCGGATCGCTCGGAGCGGCCGTGTCCTGCGGCGCGGGGCTGGGAGTGGCGGTTGAATCCACGCGCTGCACGGTTGTCAGCGTCAGGGCGCCGGGCAGCATCGTGTTCATGTCGCGGTTGGCGAAGAGCACGGGAGCGCCGTTTGGCAGCGGGTTGACGACGCGGATCGTCGCGGTGAGATCATCGGCGACCGCGCGCGCTCCACCCCGGGCTGCGGGGACGGTGACGTGCGCCGTGACCGTGCCGGTGGTCCCGGGAGTGATCGACGGCAGCGGGGATTCGACGATCTGGCTCGCGACCGTGGAGCCGACGCCGTCAACCAGGGACACCTCGATCGGCCAGGAGGCATAGAACGGTGCGACGCCGGTGTTCGCGATCTCGACGGAGACGGTGGCGTCGTTGCCGGTGATGGATGCTGCGGCCTTCGTCGCCTGGAGGGTGTAGCCCATCGCGGCGTTCGCTTCCTCGGCGCGCTTCATGTCCTCTCCCTGGTAGCCGACGGTGAATGCCTTCTCGTTGATGAGCCAGGTGGCGTGCGTGGCCTTGATCGAGCCCATCATGTCGAAGTTGCGGCCCTGGGCGCGCTCGGCCTCGGCTCCCGCGCAGTTGAGGGGCTGGGAGAAAATGCACGTCTGCAGCGGCGGGTAGACCTCGCCGCCGATTGGGGCGCTTTGCCACGCGTCCGTCTCGTTCTGGTTCTTCATGTGGGACATGAAGTGCCAGTCGACGTTATCCAGCGTGGAATACGCGAAGGAATCGTCGTGGTAGCCCATGTGGTGTTCCTTCGTCGCCGACGTGGGGAGTCGGTACTGTACGAAGGTCGTATCGAAGGCCTTGTCCCACGCGGCGACCAGGCTGGCCCGGAACTCGTCCGAGGGCATCCAGTTCTCGCCCTTCGGGTTATCGGCGCTCTTCTCGCCATTCATCGGCCACGTGTGGTCCTCGCCCCAGAAGCCGATGAGGCCCGCAGTGATGTAACCGATGCGGGGGTCACCGTCGTACTTCTTGCCGAGGGCGTCCACGAAGTGCAGGAGCATCTCCTGGACCGCCGGGTCGTTGTAGTCGGGGGAGAAGGAGACGTTGTTGTTGTCGAAGACCGTGTAGGTGCGCGACGTATCGATGCCCGCGTCGATGAGGTACTGGGGGACGCCGGTTGCGCGCGTGGGGTAGTCGAGGTAGAAGCGGATCGCCGACTGATCGCCTCGAGCGGCGATGGCGTCGAGGAGTGCGTCGACCTTCGTGAAGTCGTAGGTGTCGCGCCCGGTCACGACCGCGTTGACGGGGAAGTATGCCCACTCCATCGTGTAGGGGAGTGCGCCGTCGACGGCCTTGGGGGCGGAGCCGTCCTCGGGCGCGAAGGGGAAGAAGCCCTTGAGGGGGTTGGCGATCGGCGCGTCGGCCGCCTCGAGCGCCGTCCACTGGACGGTGTCATTCTCCGTCGCCGAGGCCGGCAGAGCCACGCATGTCAGGCCCGCGGTGGCCGCCAGAGCTACGGCAATTCGGGGAAATCGTCTCATCGTTGAGACTCCTTTCGATACTGGGACACGCGACACATTAGAGTGTCGCAGTACACACAGTGAAACACGTGAGCAGCAACTTTGTCAACGGTCTTGACAAAGTTTGTTAGAGCTGTTTTATAATTACGTGTCGCATCACTGGAGGTGTTCTCGATGACGAGTACAACACTTACAAAAGGGGGCGGAGCTGCCCCCTACCTAGCTGGAGCCACAAGCGGTTCCAAGGCCTCGGCCCGCAAGGGCACGAGTGCCACCATCTCGCGTTCCGACGGGACTGCGGGAGCGGGGAAAAAGCGTGTGCGCGACGACCGAGTCGCCGCCGCGATCTTCCTGATTCCCACCTTCGTCGGCTTCTTCGTCTTCTACGTCTACCCGGCCCTGCGCGGCCTGTGGTACTCCTTCACCGACTTCAACCTGATTGGGGACGCCCACTACGTCGGCCTCGACAACTACGCGAAAGCAATCGGGGACAAGGAAGTCTGGAACGCATTTGCGGTCACGATCGCCTACGCCCTCTACAACATCATTGGGCAGACGTTCCTGGGCCTCCTGCTCGCCGCTCTCATGCAGCGCTTCGCCCGATCCACGTGGGTGCGCTCCATGCTCCTACTTCCCTGGCTGGTTCCCAACGTCGCGATTGCCCTGATCTGGGGCTGGCTCCTCGACTCCAACATCGGCTACGTGACCCACCTGCTCAGCTACGTCGGCATCGACGGGGTGACCTTCTACAACGCCAACGCAGCCATGCCGATCGTCGCCGGCATCAACATCTGGGCCTACACCGGGTACACCGCCCTGCTCCTGTACGCGGGCATGCTCCAAATCCCCGGTGAGCTCTACGAGAGCGCGGCCCTGGACGGCGCGGGAGAAACACGCATGTTCTTCAGCATTACGCTGCCCCTGCTGCGCCCCGTCCTCGTCCTCGTGTTGGTCATGGGACTCATCGGAAGCTTCCAGATCTTCGATACCGTCCAAATCGGCTACGCCGGGCACCCCATCCCCGCCGTCCGAGTCATCTACTACTACATCTACCAGCAGGGCTTCACCTTCCTGAAGATGGGCTACGCGTCAGCCATCGCCATGCTGCTGGTGCTCGTTCTGGCCATCTTCACCGCGATCCAGCTGCGCCTCATGCGCGCCGGTTCCTCTGACCTGGCATAAGGAGCTCATCATGAATCGCACAGCCCTCCCTCAGCGCATCGTCGCCTGGGTGATCCTCGGGATTGCCATCCTGTGCACCGTCTTCCCGTTCTACTGGATGATCCGCACGGCCATGACCCCCCAAGCGGACCTCATCGCTGAATCGACGAAGCTGTGGCCCTCGCACCCCACGCTCATCAACTTCAAGCGCATCCTCGGCCTCGTCTCCGTCGAAGAAGCGCAGGCGGCCGGCGGCAGCGGGGCGACGATCAACTTCGCGATCGCGACGACCAACTCCCTCATCTACGCCGGAGGCATCGCGGTCATCCAGACCTTCTTCGCCGCATGCGCAGCCTACGCCTTCGCTCGACTGCGCTTCCCCGGCAAGAACCTGCTCTTCGGGTGCGTCATTGGCGCGCTCATGGTGCCCGGCATCTTCTCCCTGCTGCCGAACTACGTGCTCATCAAGCAGCTCGGATGGCTCAACACCATGCAGGGCATGATGCTCCCCGCTCTCTTCATGGCCCCCTTCTCCATCTTCTTCCTGCGCCAGTTCTTCCTCTCGCTGCCGCGCGAAGTCGAAGAGGCCGCCATGATCGACGGTCTGGGACCCGTCTCCCGCTTCTTCAAGATCACCATCCCGATGTCGGCAGGCCCCGTCATGACGATGACCCTCATCACCATCATCGGCATGTGGAAAGACTTCCTGTGGCCCCTCCTCACGGGGCGCGAGGGGGCCCAGCTGCTCACCGTCGCACTGGGGATCTTCCAGCAGCAATCCCCCAACCGTGCCCCCGACTGGACGGGCCTGATGGCGGGCTCCACGCTCTCCGTCATTCCCGTCCTCATCCTCCTCATTCTTATGGGACGCAAGCTCGTTGAGTCCCTGAACTTCTCCGGAATCAAGTAACGCACCCTCGGGTGCCCAACCGAAAGAACAACCATGAAGACACGAGTCGCCCTTGGCGTTTTCCTCTCCGCAGCGATGGCGCTGCCCCTGGCCGCATGCAACGCGAACACCGCTGCAACCGGTGGTGGTGAATCCTCCGCAGACAGCGGCGTCACCATCAACTACTGGCTGTGGGATGACCGCCAGGCTCCGCTCTACCAGCAGTGTGCCGACGACTTCCATGCCGCCAACCCCAACATCACGGTGAAGATCACGCAGACCGCCTGGGGCCAGTACTGGGACACCCTCACCACCCAGCTGGCCGCCTCGAACGCGCCCGACACCTTCGTCGATCACTCCACCCGCATGCTGCAGTTCATCGACTCGGGCCAGATCATGGACATCACCGAAGCGGCCAACAAGGCTGGAATCGATGACTCGATCTACCAGCCAGGACTGGCTGACCTGTCCAAGTACGAGGGCAAGCGCTACGGCCTGCCCAAGGACTGGGACACCATGGGCCTGCTCTACGACACCGAGGTCGCAGCCGAGGCCGGCTACACCAAGGAGGACATGGCTGCCCTGACGTGGAACCCCACGGACGGCGGCACCTTCGAGCAGTTCATCGCGAAGACGACGCTGGACGCCAACGGCCACAACGGCCTCGACCCCGAGTTCGATAAGAACAACGTCGTGCGCTACGGCTACCACCCCGAGTGGTCCGACGGCGCGATCGGCCAGAACGGCTGGGGCGAGCTGGCGGCCGCGAACGGCTTCACCTACGGTGACCGTTCCGTTAACCCCACGAAGTTCAACTTCGGCGACAAGTCCCTCGTTGACACGGTCGCGTGGATCAAGGGCCTCATCGACAAGGGCTACGCGCCCAAGTTCGACAAGACCTCGTCCCTGGGCACCGACGCCGTGATGAACAACGGTAACGCTGCCTCGACGATCGCCGGTTCCTTCACGACCTCCGTATACCTCGGCCCCGACGCCAAGAAGAAGTTCGCCTACGCGCCGCTTCCCACCGGCCCCGCCGGTCGCCGCTCCGCGATGAACGGCCTGCACGACGTCGTCTGGAGCGGAACCAAGCACCCCGAGGAGTCCTTCCAGTGGATCGCCTACATGGCCTCCGAACAGTGCCAGATGAAGGTCGGCGAGTCCGGCGTCATCTTCCCGGCCGTCACCAAGGCCACCGAAGCGGCCCTCAAGGCTCGCGAAGCCCAGGGCCAGGACAACAGCGCATTCACGACCGTCGTGGAGAACAAGGAAACCTTCCCGGTGCCCGTCTTCGCGCACGGTGACGAGGTGAACGCCCTCATCCAGGACGCGATCCAGGCGATCGCCACCGGAGCGGACCCCGCCTCGACCCTGCAGGAAGCCAACGACAAGGCCAACGCCCTGCTCAAGTAATCGCGAGCGGCCCGGCGCGCGAGAGACGCGCGCCGGGCCTGCTCGTTCCCCTCTGACATCACCACCACCCGCCCTGATCGGCGCTGTCGCCGCTGCGAGGAGCCCCCCATGGAACGACTCACTATCCCTCTGCCCACCGGAGTTGCGTGCGCATCCCCCGATGCTACGCTCGTCGAGAGAGGGGAGAGGTACGCGATCATCCGCTCCTCGCGCCTAGCGGTCCTCCACGGCTGCGCGGGAGGCCAGTTCTACCGAAGCGGGCACAACTCCTGGTCTCCCTCTGGCTGGAACGACCTCGCGGGTGCCCCGTTGCGCATCCCCACCGACGAGCGTCGGGCCACAGCGGACGATCCGACGGCCGACGACACGGTCCGGCACCACGGGTCCTGGATGGGTGCCGTCGTTGATGGCGTGGACGGGGACGGCGTCCTCGTCGGAGCCCTCGAGGGCGGCCACCCCCGCGTGCGCGCCGACGAGGATTATCTGGCGGCCTTCGACGAGACTCGTCCCGCCCTCTGGCTCCTCGCGTGGGGCAGTGAGGCGACGATCTTCGACGCGTACGTGCAGCGTCTGATCGGACGCGCCCGCACGCCGGGGCGCGCTCCCCGCGTGTGGTGCTCGTGGTACTCCTACTACGAGAAGGTCTCGTGGGATGTCCTGGAATCCCAGCTGCCGGGACTCGCGCAGCTGGGGTTCGACACGCTTCAGATCGACGACGGCTGGCAGAAGGGCGTGGGCGACTGGCGCGCCAACGAGAAATTTGGCGAGGACCTCGCCGCGCGAGCCGCAGACATCGCCGCGCTCGGGGTGACCCCCGGCGTCTGGGTTGCACCCTTCATCGCGAGGCCCGGCACGCCTTTCCTCAGCGAGCACCCGGAGGCCTTCGTGCACACCGCCTCGGGCGAGCTCGCCATCGCCGGATACAACTGGGGAGGCCCGTACTACGCACTTGACACGACCCATCCGCTCGCTCAGGAATACCTGCGCGACCTCGCGCGATTCCTCGTCGATGCGGGCATTGGCTACGTCAAGGCCGATTTTGTCAACGCCGCCGCCATCGACGGTGTGCGCCACGACGATCGGGTCACGGGCGACGACGCCTACGTCATCGGTTCCCGGCTCTTCCGTCAGGCGCTCGGCGACGACGTCTACCTCCTCGGCTCGGGTGCGCTCATCGTCCCGTCCATCGGCATCTACGACGGTATTCGTGTCGGCTGCGATGTGGCTCCGATCTGGAAAAACTATGCAACGGAGGATCGCTCTGACGCCGAGGCGCGCAACGCCTTCATGACGTCGGTCGCTCGCCTGTGGCTGCGTCCCCTCATTGACTGCGACCCCGACGTCGTGTTCTTCCGCCATATGAAGAACCTGCTGGGAGATCGGGAGATCTCTTGGCTCCAAGACGTCGCCGCAGTCGCGGGGTTCAAGTCCTCCTCCGATCCGCTCGAGTGGCTGACGGAGCAGGAGCGCTCCGAGGCGGCCCAGTGGCTCGCTCGGCGCGAGGCCGTCGAGGTCCTCGGGCGTACGCGTTTCCGCCTCGATGGGCGGGACGTGGACTTCGCCCCGGGCCTCGAAGAGCCCGAACACTGCTACCCGGTGTCGTAGTCGGGCAGTAGGAGTCTCGCGCGTGTGGCGTCAGGGCCGGTTGGTCCTGGCGCCTCTCGCTGTGTGGTGGCACCTCATCGACGAGGCCGTGGCCACTATTTACGACAACGTTCTGTTGCGCAAATGGGTGCGATGGATAAGCCTCGCCCCGGCCTCGTTCGTTGAAACTGCGGGGAAAAGTACGCTCGGTCGCCGAGGTGAGGGTGACCTAGCTAGGGTTACCTGCGGAATGAAGTGATGTGCACACTTCGTCCACCTTGCACACTCGCGCGGATGCACCCGCGCACCACATGACGGAGGAATGCCGTGGCATTTACCATGCCTAGCGACATGAGCGCTGACGTTGTCGTCGTCGGCGCAGGCCCAGGCGGGTCCTCCGCTGCGTACCATCTGGCCAGAGCAGGCCTCGACGTCATCCTCCTGGAGAAAAGCCCGTTCCCGCGCGACAAAATCTGCGGCGATGGGCTCACCCCGGCCGCCGTCCACGAGCTCATCGCGATGGGCGTGGACACCACCGGCTGGATGCGAAACCGCGGCCTCACCGTCATCGGCGGCGGCCACACCGTCCACATGGATTGGCCCGACCAGAAGTCCCTGCCCGGCTACGGCATGACCCGCGCCCGCATGGACCTCGACCACGCGCTCGCGCAGCGTGCCGTCGAGGCCGGCGCCCGCCTCTACGAGGGTGTCACCGTCATCGGCGCCATTCAGGATGGCTCCGGACGCGTCGTCGGCGTGCAGGCTAAGAGCGGGCGCGGTAAGGATGCCTCTACCTTCGAGGTGCGCGCCTCCATCGTCGTCGACGCCGGGGGAGTGGCCGCTCGACTGGCCACCAGCCTCGGCCTCGAAAAGAAGATGAACCGCCCCATGGGCGTGGCCGCACGCGCCTACTTCCACAGCCCCCGCGGCGACGAGGAATGGATGGAATCCCACCTCGAACTGTGGAGCGGAACCCCCGGCGCCTCCGACCTGCTGCCCGGCTACGGCTGGATCTTCCCCATGGGTGACGGCATCGTCAACGTCGGCCTCGGCTCCGTCGCCTCGCGCGCCGGCGCCACCAACCTGCCCTACCGCGAGGTCTTCAAGACCTGGACCGCGAACCTGCCCGAGGAATGGGGCTTCACCCCCGAGAACCAGATCGGTCAGCTTCGCTCCGCCGCCCTGCCCATGAGCTTCAACCGTAAGCCTCACTACGTTCAGGGCCTCGTCCTCGTCGGCGACGCCGGCGGCATGGTCTCCCCCTACAACGGCGAAGGCATCGCCCCCGCCATGAAGGCCGGGCGCTACGCTGCCTCGTGCATCGCGCAGGCCCTGTCCCGCTCCCACCGCGCCGGCATCGACCGCGCCATGAGCGAATACCCCCACATGCTTCGCGACGAATACGGCGGCTACTACCAGCTGGGCCGCATCTTCGTCGCGCTCATCGAAAACCCGACGATCATGCGCACCTGCACGAACGTCGGGCTGCCCATTCCGCGCCTCATGACGCTCGTCCACAAACTCCTGTCGGACGGGTACGAGAGGACCGGGGGCGACTTCGACGACCAACTCATCACAATGCTGACCAAGGTGGTGCGCCCCGCATGACCACCACCACCGATAACCGGGAGGAACGATGACGAATCCCTACGTGCCGCTGCTCATCATGTCGGCAGCTGCCCTCGTACTAGCCTTCGGAGGCCTGGGTGCCTCCGCGATCCTGGGCCCCACCAAGAAGTCCAAGACCAAGGCCGACAACTACGAGTGCGGTATCCAGCCGACCAGCGCTCACCTCACCGAGGGTCGCTTCCCGGTGCGCTACTACCTGGTCGCCATGACGTTCATCATCTTCGACATCGAAGTTGTGTTCATGTACCCGTGGGCCGTCAGCTTCAACCAGCTGGGCCTGTTCGGACTGGTCGTCATGATGAGCTTCCTGGTCACGCTCTGCGTCCCCTACGCCTACGAATGGCGACGCGGCGGCCTGGACTACTGAGATATAAGTAAGGAAAAGACAAGTGGGACTTGAAGAATCCTTGCCCGCGGGTATCGCGCTCACCAGCGTCGAAAAAGTCCTCGGGCTTGCACGCAAGTACAGCCAGTGGCCCGTCACCATGGGTCTGGCGTGCTGCGCCATCGAGATGATGGCCGCCGGCACCCCCCGTTTCGACATGTCGCGCTTCGGCCTCGAGGTCTTCCGTGCCTCGCCGCGTCATGCCGACATGATGATCGTGTCGGGCCGTGTCTCGCACAAGATGGCGCCCATTATCCGCCGCGTCTACGACTCGATGCCCGAACCCAAGTGGGTCATCTCCATGGGTGCGTGCGCGTCCTCGGGCGGCGTGTTCAACAACTACGCCGTCGTCCAGGGCTGCGACCACATCGTTCCCGTCGACGTCTACCTGCCCGGCTGCCCGCCCCGCCCCGAGGCCCTCATCCACGCGGTCCTCGTCCTGCGTGAGCAGATCGGCAAGGAACCCCTCGGCGTCCACCGCCGCGAGATCGCGCGCCGCGCCGAGCAGGCCGCCCTCGAGGCGACCCCCACCCACCAGATGAAGGGACTCCTCGCATGAGCGACCTTTCCATCCCCGAGGACAACGCGCCCGCCGAGGTCGCCCAGGCCTCGTCGCAGCGCGGTTTCGCCCTCCCCGAGCCCATCGCCCACCGCGAGGGCCTCTTCGGCGCGGGCATCGACTCCTCCACCTCCGGCTTCTCCGGACTGGTCTCCGACTCCTTCCTGCCCGGCGAGGCCTCCCGCCCCTACGGCGGCTGGTTTGACCAGGTCGTTGACGTCCTCGAAGAGCTCATCGCCGCCGATGGCCTCGAGGTCGCCGACGTCATCGAAAAGGTGACCGTCGACCGCGGACAGCTCGGCATCTTCATCGCCCGCGAGCACATCGTGCGCGTCGCCAAGTACCTGCGCGACGACGCGGACCTGCGCTTTGAAATGTGCTTGGGCACCAACGGCGCGCACTACCCCCTCGACAAGGGTCGTGAGCTGCACGCCATCTACCCCCTGTACTCGATCACGCACAACCGCATGATCCGCCTCGAGGTCACGTGCCCCGACGAGGACCCCCGCATCCCCTCCATCGTCTCCGTCTACCCCGGAAACGACTGGCAGGAGCGCGAGACCTGGGACCTCATCGGCATCGTCTTCACCGGGCACCCCTCGCTCACGCGCACCGCGATGCCCGACGACTGGGTCGGACACCCCCAGCGCAAGGACTACCCGCTGGGCGGCATCCCCGTCGAATTCAAGGGAGCCGTCAACGCTTCCCCCGACGTTCGTAGGAGTGTGAACTGATGACCACCGCCTTCCACGCGCCCGCCGGCGCGACCGACCTGCCCATCGAGGACATCCCCGAGGTCCTCACCCAGGGCGGCGACTGGGACGACGTCCTGCACGAGATCGAGGCCATCACCTCCGAGCGCATCGTCGTCAACCTGGGC
This sequence comes from uncultured Actinomycetaceae bacterium, assembly GCA_963537735.1. Lineage (GTDB taxonomy): Bacteria > Actinomycetota > Actinomycetes > Actinomycetales > Actinomycetaceae > Pauljensenia. Next base: position 22,603 of record CAUTGT010000002.1, read on the forward strand.
CCGGTTCACCCCGCGACCCACGGCGTTCTGCGTCTGATCCTCGAGCTCGACGGCGAGAAGGTCCGCGAGACCCGCGTCGACACCGGTTACCTGCACACCGGCATCGAGAAGAACATGGAGTACCGCACGTGGGCCCAGGGCGTCGCATACTGCACGCGCATGGACTACGTCGCCCCCTTCTTCCAGGAGGCCGCGTACTGCCTCGGCGTCGAGAAGCTCCTCGGTATCGAAGAGGACATTCCCGAGCGCGCCTCCCTCATCCGCATCCTCATGATGGAACTGTGCCGCATCGCCTCGCACCTGGTCGCCATCGGCTCGACCGGTAACGAAATGGGCGCAACGACGATCATGACAATCGGCTTCCGTGCCCGCGAGGAAATCCTGCGCATCTTCGAGCGCATCACCGGCCTGCGCATGAACCACGAGTACATCCGCCCCGGCGGCGTCGTGCAGGACATCGGCGAGGGCACCACGGACTACATCCGCGACCGCCTGCGCCGGGCCCGCAAGGACATCGGCGAGCTCCAGGACATCCTCGTGGAGAACCCGATCTTCAAGAAGCGTCTGTGCGACGTGGCCGTCATGCCGCTGAGCGGCCTCATGGCCCTCGGCACCACCGGCCCCGGCGTCCGCGCCGCCGGCCTGCCCCTCGACCTGCGCAAGAGCCAGCCCTACTGCGGCTACGAGAACTTCGAATTCGACGTTCCCACCCGCGACAAGTCGGACGTCTACAACCGCACGATGGTCCGCTTCGACGAGTGCTACGAGTCGATGCGCATCATCTGGCAGGTCCTCGCCAAGCTGGACCAGTGCGAGGGCGCGCCCACCATGGTCGCCGACCCCGAAATCGCCTGGCCCGCGCGCCTGGCGGTCGGCACCGACGGCCAGGGCAACTCGGCCGAGCACGTCCGCGAGATCATGGGGGAGTCCATGGAGTCCCTCATCCACCACTTCAAGCTCGTCACGGAGGGCTTCCACGTGCCCGCCGGCCAGGTCTACCAGACCGTCGAGCACGCGAAGGGCATCCTGGGCGTTCACCTCGTCTCCGACGGTGGCACGCGCCCGTTCCGCGCGCACTTCCGCGACCCCTCCTACGCCAACCTGCAAGCGCTGGCCATGATGACCGAAGGCGGCCAGCTGGCCGACGTGGTCGTTGCACTGGCCGCTATCGACCCCGTTCTCGGAGGCGTTGACCGATGAGCTACACACCCGACACCCTGGCACGCCTGCAGGCGGATGCCGCGCAGATCATCGCCCGCTACCCGGACGGTCACTCGCGCTCCGCGCTGCTGCCGATGCTGCACCTGATCCAGTCCGTCGACGGATACGTCAGCCCGGACGGCATCGACTTCATCGCGGCCACGCTGGACCTGCCCCGCGCAGAGATCAGCGCCGTCGCGACCTTCTACACGCAGTACAAGCGTCACCCCACCGGTGAGTACCTGGTGGGCGTGTGCACGAACGCGCTGTGCGCCGTCATGGGCGGCGACGAGATCTGGGAAAAGGTCTCCGAGAAGGTCGGCGTCGGAAGCGACGAGACCAGCGAAGACGGCAAGATCACGCTCGAGCGCATCGAGTGCAACGCGGCGTGCGACTACGCGCCCGTCGTCATGGTCAACTGGGAATTCTTCGACAACCAGAGCCCCGAGTCGGCGCTGGCGATGATCGACGACATCCAGGCCGGCCGCGATATCCACCCGACGCGCGGCCCCATCGTGGCCCCCACGTTCAAGGAGAACGAGCGCGTCCTGGCCGGCTTCCTGGACGGCCACGAGAACGAAGGCCCCTCCGCGGGCCGCGCCACCCTGCTGGGCCGCGAGATCGCCGCGGCGAACGGCTGGACTGAGCCGGTTGCCGTCGAGGTCGCCGACGAGGCCACTGACACGAAGGGAGAAGAGGCGAAGTGAGCACCGCATACGTTGCGCCCGGACCGCTGACCCCGATCCTCACCAACGGGTGGGGAGAGGAGCGTTCCTGGACGCTGGACTCCTACCGGAGCCGCGGAGGCTACCAGGGCCTCGAAAAGGCCCGCACCATGGAGCCCGCCGACATCGTGCAGGCCGTCAAGGACTCCGGTCTGCGAGGCCGTGGTGGCGCAGGCTTCCCGTCCGGCCTCAAGTGGTCCTTCCTGCCCCCGGCCGACGGAGGCCCCCGCTACCTCGTGGTGAACGCCGACGAGTCCGAGCCGGGCACCTGCAAGGACATCCCGCTCATTATGGGCAACCCGCACGTCCTCATTGAGGGCATCGCGATCACGTCGCGCGCGATTGGCTGCGACCACGCGTTCGTCTACCTGCGCGGCGAGGTCACCCACGTGTACCGCCGCCTGCTGGAGGCCGTGCGCGAGGCGACCGAGGCCGGCGTGCTCGGCGACCTGCGCATCACCGCGCACGCGGGCGCCGGCGCCTACATCTGCGGTGAGGAGACGGCTCTGCTGGACTCCCTCGAGGGACGTCGAGGCCACCCGCGCCTCAAGCCCCCGTTCCCCGCGGTCGCCGGTCTGTACGCCCGTCCCACGGTCGTCAACAACGTCGAGACCATCGCTCAGGTGGCGGGTATTTTCCGCAACTCTCCCGAGTGGTTCGCCTCGATGGGCACCGAAAAGTCCAAGGGGCACGGCATCTTCTCCGTGTCGGGTCACGTGAACAACCCCGGCCAGTTCGAGGCCCCCTTCGGCATCACGATGCGCGAGCTCATCGAGATGGCGGGCGGCATCCGCGACGGCCACAAGCTGAAGTTCTGGACCCCCGGCGGTTCCTCCACCCCGATCTTCACCGAAGACGAGCTGGACACGCCCCTCGACTACGAGTCCGTGGGCGCGGCCGGATCGATGCTGGGTACGCGAGCCCTGCAGGTGTTCGACGAGACCGTCTCGGTCGTCCGCGTCATCACCCGCTGGTCCGAGTTCTACCAGCACGAGTCCTGCGGTAAGTGCACGCCCTGTCGCGAAGGCACCTACTGGATGAAGCAAATCATGCTGCGCCTCGAGCGAGGCGAGGGTCGCCCCGGCGACGTCGACCTGCTCGACGAGATCGCACACAACATCGCGGGCCGTAGCTTCTGCCCGCTCGGCGACGCCGCAGCAACCCCGATCATGTCGGGCATCAAGCGCTTCCGCGACGAGTTCGAGGCCGGCCTCACCACGCCCGCCCGCGAGCTTTTCCCCTACGAGGCGTCCGCTAACTACGCGCGAGGAGGTGGCCGATGAGCGACGCACCCAACATGATCGACGTCACCATCGACGACGTTCAGGTTTCTGTCCCCCAGGGCACGCTCGTGATCCGCGCGGCCGAGCAGGCCGGCATCCGGATCCCGCGTTTCTGTGACCACCCGCTGCTGGCCCCGGTGGCCGCATGCCGCCAGTGCCTCGTGGAGGTCGGCATGCCCGACCGCAACACGGGCGAGCTGCGCTTCATGCCCAAGCCTCAGCCCTCGTGTGCGCAGACCGTCACCCCGGGCATGGTCGTCAAGACTCAGCACACCTCCGAGGTTGTCGACCGCGCCCAGCGCGGCGTCATGGAGTTCCTGCTCATCAACCACCCGCTGGATTGCCCGGTCTGCGACAAGGGCGGCGAGTGCCCCCTGCAGAACCAGGCGCTGACGGAGGGTCGCGGCAAGTCCCGCTTCACCGATGCCAAGCGCACGTTCAAGAAGCCGCTGCGCCTGACCTCGCAGATCCTGCTGGATCGCGAGCGCTGCATCCTGTGCCAGCGCTGCGTGCGCTTCGGCAAGGAGATCTCGGGTGACGTGTTCATGGACCTGCAGGGTCGTGGTGGCGGCACCGCCCCCACGGAGCACCACTACTTCATGGGCGAGCAGGTCGGCGGCTTCGACTCGACCACGCTCGACTTCTTCGACCCGAAGGCCAAGGAGGCCTCGACCTCGTCCCTGTCGTCCCCGTACGGCACGGACGCGATTGTTGGCTCGATCAACGAGGGTGAGCTCTCCGTCGCCGAGCGCGACGTGTCGGGCCGCGCCTTCGCGTCCTACTTCTCGGGCAACATCATCCAGATCTGCCCGGTCGGCGCCCTGACCGCCGCGTCCTACCGCTTCCGCGCGCGTCCCTTCGACCTCGTGTCGACGGCGGCCGTGACCGAGCACGACGCGTCGGGTTCCGCCATCCGCCAGGACGTGCGCCGCGGCGAGGTCGTGCGTCGCATGAGCGGCAACGACCCCGAGGTCAACGAAGAGTGGATCACCGACAAGGACCGCTTCGCTTTCGAATGGGACAAGGTTGATCGCCTGACCACCCCGCTCGTTCGCGAGGACGGCAAGCTGGTTCCGACCTCCTGGTCCGACGCGCTTGACCGCGTCCGCGAGGGCCTCGAGCAGGCGGGTTCGTCCGTGGGCTTCCTGCCCGGCGGCCACCTGACCTTCGAGGACGCCTGGGCGTGGTCCAAGTTCGCGCGCACCGTCGTCGGCTCCGACTCGATCGACTTCCGTTCGCGTCGCTCCAGTGAAGAAGAGCGTTCGTTCCTGGCCTCCTACGTGGCGGGCTCCGGCCTCGAGACCACGTACGCGGATCTGGAGAGCGCGGGTCAGGTGCTGCTGGTCGCCCTCGAGCCCGAGGACGAGTGCGGCGCCATGTTCCTGCGCCTGCGTAAGGCCACCCGCAAGTCGGGCCTGAAGGTCGCCACCGTCGCGCCCTTCACCTCGGCTGGTTCGCGCAAGATGAAGGCTCGCCTCCTGCACGCCGCCCCCGGCTCCGAGCCGGGCGTCGTGGATGCGATCGCGGCAGGCGGCGCATACGCCGACGTTGCCGAGGCGCTGTCCGGCGGCATCATCCTCGTGGGCGAGCGCGCAGCGCAGACCCCCGGCCTGCTGTCCGCCGTCGTCGCTCTGTCCGAGCGCACGGGCGCCCGCCTCGCGTGGGTCCCGCGTCGCGCCGGTGACCGCGCAGCCATCGAGGCCGGCCTCCTTCCGGGTCTGCTTCCCTTCGGCCGCGGCCTCGACGAGGCCGGCGTGCAGTCCCTGGGTTGGGGCGAGCTGCCCGCCCGCGGCCTCGACGCCGAGCAGATCATCGATGCTGCTGCCTCCGGTGAGCTCCAGGCTCTGGTCGTCGGCGGCGTTGACGTCCGCGACTTCGACGAGCCCGCCGTCGTGCGCGAGGCCCTCGAAGAGGTTCCCTTCCTCGTGTCCCTCGAGGTTCGCGCCTCGGAGATCACCGAGCGCGCGGACGTCGTCCTGCCGGTGGCTCCCGCTGTCGAGAAGAACGGCACCTACATCAACTGGGAAGGCCGCCTGCGCCCCTTCGGCCAGGCTCGCTCTGCAACGTCCCTCACGGACCGCGACGTGCTCGTGCGCCTCACCGAGGAGTTCGACCTCGACCTGGGCATCACCGCCCTGGCCGACCTCTACGAGGAAGTCAACCCGCTTATGGAGTGGGACGGCGCCCCGCAGGAGTTCACGCCCGTGTCGGCGCAGGCTCCCGCCTCCGTCGGCAAGGGCGAGGTCGTTCTGGCCTCTCACAAGCCGATGATCGACGCCGGTCGTCTCCAGGATGGCGCCCCGTGGCTGGCCGGTTCGGCCCGCCGCCCCGTCCTCCTGGCCTCGGCCGCGACGCTGGCCGCCGCGGGCATCGCCCCCGGCGCCGATGCGACGCTCGAGACTGAGCGCGGAAGCGTCACCCTCCCGGCCGCCATCGCGGACCTGCCCGACTCCGTCGCGTGGGTGCCCGAGTGCTCGACCGGCTCCGTTATTCACGAAAACCTCGGCGGTGCCGGCACCGTCGCGACCCTGCGCGCCACGCAGGAGGTGGCACGATGACACTCGCACCCTTCGCAGTCCCGGAGTACACCGCCGCGGACTTCAGCCAGGAAACCTGGTGGCTCAGCCTCATCAAGGCCGTGTTCATCATCGTCTTCCTGATCGCCAACGTGCTCCTGGCCCTGTGGGTTGAGCGCCGAGGCCTGGGCCGCATGCAGACGCGTCCCGGCCCGAACGTGGCGGGCCCCCTCGGCCTGTTCCAGGCGTTCGCGGACGCCGGCAAGCTCCTCTTCAAGGAGGACATGTGGACCCGCCGGGCCGAGAGGTTCCTGTACTTCCTGGCCCCCGCGATCGCGGCGTTCGCAGCGTTCAGCGTCTACGCGGTTATCCCGATGGGCCCGAACGTGAAGATCTTCGGCCACTCCACGCCGCTGCAGCTGGCCGACATGCCCGTCGCCTCCCTGTACATCCTCGCGATCGCCTCGCTGGGCCTGTACGGCATCGTCCTGGGTGGTTGGTCGACCCGCTCGACCCTGCCGCTGTACGGCGCCGTGCGCTCCTCCGCGCAGGTCATCTCCTACGAACTGGCCATGGGCCTGTCCCTCGTGAGCGTGTTCCTCATGTCGGGCTCTATGTCCACCTCGCAGATCGTCGCAGCCCAGGGGCAGTTCTGGTGGGCATTCACCCTGTTCCCGGCGTTCGTCATCTACTGCATCAGCGCCGTCGGTGAAGTCAACCGTCTTCCCTTCGACCTTCCCGAGGCCGAAGGTGAGATCGTCGCCGGCCACATGACCGAGTACTCGTCGATGAAGTTCGGCTGGTACTACCTGTCCGAGTACGTCAACATGCTCAACGTCTCGGCCGTGGCCACCACGATGTTCTTCGGCGGCTGGCACGCCCCGTGGCCGCTGTCCCACGTCGAGTTCCTCAACTCCGGCTGGTGGGGCCTGCTGTGGTTCTTCCTGAAGATCTGGTTCTTCATGTTCCTGATGATCTGGACGCGCGCCACGCTGCTGCGCTTCCGCTACGACCAGTTCATGAACCTCGGCTGGAAGCGCCTCATGCCCATCGCCCTGGGCTGGCTCGTGCTCGTCGCCCTGGTGCGCGGCATCACCCAGTTCGTGCAGCTGCCCAACCACGTTCTCTTCGGAGGCGTCGGCGTCCTCTTCCTGATCGCCCTGGCGATCATCTGGCTCACCGACAAGGGTGAGCCCGAGGAGATCCCCGCCTCCGAGCGCGAATACACCGGCTTCGAGGACGGATTCCCCGTCCCGCCGCTGCCCGGACAGACCCCCGTTGCCTCGCCGCGCGGCCTCGCCACCATCGAGGGCGAGCTGGCCCCGGCCGCGGCAATCGACAGCCCGAAGGAGTCCACCGATGAGTGAGAAGACCACCGACGAGGAAATGCTCTTCGAGCATGACCCCAAGGGTGCGTTCGCCCAGTTCGTCGCGCCCATGGCCGGCTACGGAGTCACCATGGCTTCCTTCTTCCGGCCCACCGTCACCGAGCAGTACCCGCGCGAACCCGCGCGCGTCATGCCCCGCTTCCACGGTCGTCACCAGCTCAACCGCTACGACGACGGCCTGGAAAAGTGCGTCGGCTGCGAGCTGTGCGCCTGGGCGTGCCCCGCTGACGCGATCTTCGTCGAGGCCGCCTCGAACACGCCCGAGGAGCAGTACTCTGCGGGCGAGCGTTACGGCCGCGTCTACCAGATCAACTACCTGCGCTGCATCTTCTGCGGTATGTGCATCGAGGCGTGCCCCACGCGCGCCCTGACGATGACGAACGACTTCGAAATCGCCAAGTACACCCGCGAGGACGACATCTACGAGAAGGAAGACCTCCTGGTCCCGCTCGCAGACGGCATGCTCGCAGCGCCCCACCCCATGGTCGAGGGTAAGAACGACATCGACTACTACCGCGGGGAAGTCACCGGCCCCACCGCCGCCCAGGTCGACTGGGTGGCGAGCCGCCGCCCCGACGACCCCTCCCTCAAGACGGTACGAGTCGCCGAGGAGGCACACTGATGAACCTGTCCAATGGTTGGCCCATGATGGGGTCAACGGGGGAGATCATCCTCTTCGCATGCACGGCCATCGTCATGGTCGCCTGCGCTCTGGGTGTCCTCTTCTTCAAGAAGGCCGCGCACTCGGTCATCTGCATGGTCGGCGTCATGCTCGGCCTGGCAGTCCTGTACATCGCGAATAGCGCGCCCTTCCTGGGTGTCGCGCAGATCGTCGTGTACACCGGCGCGATCATGATGCTGTTCCTCTTCGTCATCATGCTGATCGGCATCGGCACCTCCGACGACTACGCCCGCCAGAGCCGCGGCGCGATCGTCGCGGCGGTGCTCGGTGGCCTCGGCCTGATCGTCATCGTCACGACGGCGATCCTGAAGGCCATGCCGGCCCCGCACAAGCCCGTCGAGGTCGATCCGTACTCCGACCAGCCGATCACCGACCTGGCGATCACGCTGTTCCAAGAGCACTGGCTGAGCATGGAGCTCGCTGGCGGCCTGCTGATCACGGCCGCCGTCGGCGCGATGCTGCTGACCCACTCTGATCGCCTCACCCCGAAGGCCGACCAGTTCGAGACGGCCCGCAACAAGATGCGCGCGTTCGCCGAGAAGGGCGCTCGCATCGGCCAGCTGCCCGCCCCCGGTGTCTACGCCCAGTCGAACGCGGCCGACGTGCCCGCCGTCTCCGGCGAGACCCTCGGCCCGGTCGAGGAGTCGGTGCCTCGAGTCCTGCGCGTGCGTGGCCTTGCCCGCACGATCGGCGAGGTCACCCCCGAGGTCTCCGAGCAGCTCGCCCTCGCGCGCACTGCAGAGGTCGAGGCCTCCGAGCTCGACGAGTCGCCCTACACCATCGGGCGCACGCCCGACGTCCCCCGCTCCGGCGCCTTCGGCATGCCCGGCGCGGACGCGCCCACCGGTCTGGCCCAGCCCCGGGCTCGCAAGGCGCGCACCACCACCCCGACTGAGAAGAAGGAGGAGAGCAAGTGAGCCTCGCCTGGTACCTCATCCTTGCGGGTGTGCTGTTCGCCATCGGTGCGACCACGGTCCTCGTGCGCCGCAGCGCGGTCATCGCGCTCATGGGCGTCGAAATGATGCTCAACGCCGCGAACCTCGTCCTCGTGACGTTCTCGCGCATTAACTCCAACGTTGACGGCGAGATCATGGCGTTCTTCGTCATGGTCGTCGCGGCGGCTGAAGTCGTCGTCGGCCTGTCGATCATCGTGTCCATCTATCGTTCCCGCTCGACCACGAGCATGGACGATCTCAACCTGCTGAAGAACTGAGGGAGGACGTAACTCATGACCACCTTCATCTCCCCGCAGGCTCTCTCCGTCTATGAGACGGTCGCGCCCACCGGAGTCGCCGCCTACGCGTGGCTGCTCATCCTCATCCCGCTGGCCAGCGCAGGCCTGCTCCTGCTGCTGGGCCGCGCCTCGGACAAGTGGGGCCACCTGCTGGCGACCCTCGCTTCCTGGTCCACGTTCGTGGTCGGCGCTCTGATCGCCGCCCAGATGTGGAACGCCCCCGTGGACGCTCAACGCTTCGGCCAGACGCTGTTCACCTGGATCCCCGCCGGTGACTTCACCGTCGACTTCGGTCTCCTCGTGGACCCGCTGTCGATCACGTTCGTCATCCTGGTGACCTTCGTCGGTTCGCTCATCCACGTGTACGCGATCGCCTACATGGAGCACGATGCGGCCCGCCGCCGCTTCTTCGCCTACCTGAACTTCTTCATCGCGGCGATGCTGACCCTGGTCCTCGCGGACTCCTACGCCGGCCTCTTCGCCGGTTGGGAAGGCGTGGGCCTGGCGTCCTACCTGCTGATCGGCTTCTGGAACCACGTCCCCGCCTACGCGGTGGCCGCCAAGAAGGCGTTCGTCATGAACCGTGTCGGCGACATGGGCATGCTGATCGCCATGATGGCGATGGT
>CAUTGT010000003.1:0-18942 GCA_963537735.1 uncultured Actinomycetaceae bacterium
TCGCGCGAGCGCACGCGCTTGTAGTGGTTGTAGACGGCCACCGACAGGGCGCGCTTCGCACGGTCCTGACCGATCACCCACGTGTTCAAGAATTCGTTGATTTCGCGCGGCTTCGGTAGCGGCGTCGTCGACGAGGAGGGCTGCTGCGAACCGAGTTCCTCCTCGATGATCTCGTTGCACAGCTCAATGCACTCGTCGCAGATATACGCGCCGGAGCCACCGATGAGCTTACGCACCTGCTTTTGGCTCTTCCCACAGAAGGAGCACTTGAGCAGTTCCGCGCCATCAGTCAGACGAGCCACGAGACCTCCAATGTGTTGAACGTTTTGCCGTTCGGTCGGATGCACTTTCGCACTTACTAGCAAATAACGTAGTGCACGCTGGCGGTATTCCGCGTAGCCACGCCTATTGTTATGAAAAGTTCGCCCGCAGCCGATAATTGTCAGCGCGATAACCGCCTGACCGGTCACATAGTAACGAGGCCGTGGCACCCACCGTGCACATCAGCGGGGGAACCACGGCCTCGTCAATGACGATATCGTCACAGAGCCTTGCGCGACTCCAGCACCTGGTCGATCAGGCCGTACTCGGCGGCCTGCGGGGCGGTGAGGATCTTGTCGCGCTCAATGTCGCGGCGCACCTGCTCCACCGGCTTGCCCGAGTGCTTCGAGATGGTGTCCTCGAGCCACGCGCGCATGCGGTCGATCTCGTCGGCGACGATCTGGATGTCCGAGGCCTGCCCCTGCATGCCCTCCATCGCCGGCTGGTGGATGAGGACGCGGGCGTTAGGCAGCGCCAGGCGCTTGCCGGGCGAGCCGGCGGCCAGCAGCACGGCGGCGGCCGAGGCGGCCTGACCCAGGCAGACCGTCTGAATCTGCGGCTTGATGTACTGCATCGTGTCGTAGATGGCGGTCAGCGCCGTGAAGGAGCCGCCGGGCGAGTTGATGTACATGGTGATCAGCGAATCCGGATCCTGGGACTCCAGGACCAGCAGCTGCGCCATGACGTCATCCGCGCTGGCGTCGTCCACCTGCACGCCCAGGAACACGATGCGGTCCTCGAACAGCTTCGTGTAGGGGTTCTGACGGCGGAAACCGTAGGCCGTGCGCTCCTCGAAATCGGGCAGCACGTAGCGGGCCTGGGGCATCTGGCGGGCGACCGCCTCAAAGTAGGGCTGGGTGCTCATCAGTTCTCTCCTCGCGTTCCGATCTCCTGCGGGGTGTCGATCACGCGGTCGACGAAGCCGTACTCAAGGGCTTCCTGCGCCGTGAACCAGTGGTCGCGATCGCCGTCGGCCTCCACCTGCTCGACGGTCTTGCCCGTGCGAGATGCGGTGATGGCAGCGAGTTCCTTCTTCATGCCCAGGATCAGGTCCGCGTTAATACGGATCTCCGTCGCGGAGCCGCCGGCGCCGCCCAGGGGCTGGTGCAGCAGAACGCGGGTGTGGGGCGTGATGTAGCGCTTACCGGGGGCACCCGCGGTGAGCAGGAACTGGCCCATCGACGCGGCCAGACCCATACCGACCGTCACGACGTCCGGCTTGATGTACTGCATCGTGTCGTAGATGGCCATGCCGGCCGTCACCGAGCCGCCAGGCGAGTTGATGTACAGGTAGATGTCGCGGTCCGGATCCTCGGCCGCGAGCAGCAGCAGCTGCGCGCAGATCGCGTTCGCATTCTCATCGCGAACCTCGCCGCCCAGCCAAATGATGCGCTCCTTGAGCAGGCGCTGGTAGACCGAGTCGCCCAGTCCCAGCTGCGAGCCTTCGCCGGCAGCCCCGGTATTGTGCACGCTCACGCGTACCTCCTCGTCTGTTCGCGGGCCCAGTCGGCCCCATTGGTGTCAACCGTACCCGCTGCGCGCCCGCTCGTGCGCGCGCCGGGCCGTCGTTTCGCTGTCGGCACATGCACTGAGCACACGCCTCAACACATGCACTGAGGGGGCGAGGCTCGCGCCCCACCCCCTCAAGTGAGAGTTAGTCACTCGTCAGCGGAGATACCCGCCGCGGTTCACTCCTGCTCGTCGGCAACCTCGGTGATGATCTCCGCACCCTCTTCGGTGGCGGGATCGGTGCCGAAGAACTTGCTCAGGTCGACATCGGCGCCGTTGGTGTCCTTGACGGTGACGACCTTCAGGGCCTCGATGAGGGCCTTGGAGCGACCCAGGTCGGCCACGACGTTGGCCATCTGCTGGGAGGAGGAGAACAGCTGGTTGATGTCGATGCCGAAGTTCTGCGACATCTGGATCGCGTAGTCGATCAGCTCCTGCTGGGAGACCTGCACGTCGAACTTCTTGGCCAGGGCCTCGGAGAGCAGCTCGGTGCGGATTTCCTTCTCGACGGCCTCGCGGGCTTCCTTCTTGGCCTTGGGCTTGGCGTCCTCGCCAACGCGGTGCTCGACCTGGTGGTCGACCGCGGACTCGGGCAGGACGATCTCGACCTTGTCCAGGAGGAGGTCGATGAGGGCGTCGCGCGCAGCGAGGGCCTGCTGGGACTCCTTGGACTGGGCGGCCTGCTTCTTCAGGTCTTCCTTGAGCTCGTCGATGGTGTCGAACTCGGAAACCATCTGAGCGAAGTCATCGTCAGCCTTGGGCAGCTCACGGGCCTTCATGGCCTTAACGGTGATGGTCACCTCGGCCTCTTCGCCCTCGTGCTCGCCACCCTTCAGCTTGGAGGTGAAGGTGACCTCTTCGCCGGCCTTGGTGCCGCGCAGGGCGGTGTCCTGGCCGTCGAGCATGGAGCCGGAGCCGATCTCGTAGGAGACGTCGGAGGCGGAGTCAACCTGCTTGCCGTCGATGGTGGCGACCAGGTCGATGGTCGCGAAGTCGCCGGTCTTGGCCTTGCGGTTGATGGTCTTGAGGGTGGCGAAGCGGCCGCGCAGGTCCTCGAGTTCCTTCTCGACGTCCTCTTCGGTGACCTCGGTGGGCTCGACCTCGACGACGAGCTTCTCGTCGATCTCGGGCAGCTCGAAAGCGGGGACGACGTCAACCTCGGCGGTGAAGACGAGCTGGCCACCCTGGGCGCCGGTCACGTTGGGGATCTCGGTGACGTCGACGGTGGGCTGAGCCATGGGGCGCAGGTCGTTCTCGTTGACGGCGTCGGAGTAGTAGCCAGGCAGGACCTGGTTGACGACCTGCTCGATGACGGCGGCGCGGCCGAAGCGCTGGTCGATGATGCGCGGAGGCACGTGGCCCTTACGGAAGCCGGGGATGTTGACCTGTCCGGCGATCTCCTTGTACGCCTTGTCCATTTCGGACTTCAGTTCCTCGAAGGGAACCTCAACGGTCAGACGAACCTTGGTGGGCTCGAGGGTTTCAACGGTGCTCTTCACGTGCGTACGCTCCGTAGTCTACGAATTCGGGAACGCCCATTTCGGGCGCATAACAACTCGCTTAGTGTACGCCACGACCCCGCTGATGTCCTCATTCGCGGGGTGTTAGTGGGCATATCCACCCCTCTACGGGCGCTTGGAGTGCGCAACGCCACACAGGCACGCGCTCTCTCCCCTATTCACGAGGCCGGGGCCGCCCACGCTCGCGGGTGCACTCAGGGGGCGAGGTAGTGGGAGCGCCCTCGCACGACGGCGGCCAGGCGGGCGCGAGGCACATCGGCAACGAGGCGCACTGCGGTGATGATCTCACGGTGGGTGGCTCGGGCTTCTGCGTCGTCTGTCGCGGTGAAGCGCGCGGTGACGCGCGGCTGGCCGGAGGTGATGGCGATGTCCCAGGATTCGAGCCGGGTGACAGAGCGGGCGGCGGCCTCGACTTCTTCGGGGGCCCGGCCGGGTGCCAGAGTCGTGACCGTCATGATGGTGCGATAGGACGGCATGGACTCCCCCGTGATCGTATGAAAAAACCGCGGCACGATGGCCGCGGTTGGTCGGGGTGACAGGATTTGAACCTGCGACCCTCTGCTCCCAAAGCAGATGCGCTACCAAGCTGCGCTACACCCCGTTGGACTGATGTCCGGTGCCCCATCATACGGGAGGGCGGTTTAAATGTCGCGCACGCGGACAATACCCGCTACGATCTTCGTGTCCCCTTCGGGGGCACGCGGATGTAGCTCAATGGTAGAGCCTCTGCCTTCCAAGCAGATCACGCGGGTTCGATTCCCGTCATCCGCTCCAGAACTGGGAAAGCCCCGGGCCACTCGGCCCGGGGCTTTCCTGTTAGTCGCGCACACTCACGCGGTCTCGGGGAACGTGGAGGTGTCGATGACGTAGCGGTAGCGCACGCGCGAGGCAACGATATTGTCGTATGCCTCGGTGATGTCCTCGCCGGTGATCATCTCGACCTGCGGGATGACGCCGTGGGCGGCGCAGAAGTCGAGCATTTCCTGGGTTTCGGCGATGCCGCCGATCTGGGAGCCCGCGAAGGACTTGCCGCCGTTGACGAAGGCGCGCAGCGGCAGGGAGACGGGCTCGGTGGGCAGGCCCACGTCGACAAAGACGCCGTAGGGGCGCAGGGCAGCCATGTAGCCGGCGTAGTCGAGGCCGTCGGCGGACACGGTGCACAGGATGAGGTCGAAGGAGCCGCGCAGGGACTCGAGCACGCCCTCCTCGCTGGTGGCATAGAAGTGGTCGGCGCCGAAGCGGCGAGCGTCGGCTTCCTTGGAGCGGCCGTGGGAGATGACGGACACCTCCGCGCCCATGGCCTTGGCGATCTGCACACCCACGTGTCCGAGGCCACCCATGCCGAGGATAGCCACGCGCGAACCGGGGCCCACGTTGTAATGCTTGAGGGGCGAGTATGTGGTGATGCCAGCACACAGGAGGGGCGCGCAGGCGGAGAAGTCGAGGGATTCCGGCACGTGCAGGGCGAAGTCCTCGCGCACGGTGAAGCCGCGCGAGTATCCGCCGGTCGTCGGGTTACCTTCGGCATCGGCACGGCAGGTCCACAGGGTGCCGGGCGTCGAGGTGCACCACTGCTCGTAGTCGGATTCGCACATCTCGCACGTGCCGCAGGAGCCGACCATGCAGCCCACACCCACGCGGTCCCCCACCTTGAACTTGGTGACACCGGGGCCAACCTTGGCGACGGTGCCGACGAACTCGTGGCCGGGCACGAGCGGGTAGGACACGGGGCCCCACTCGCCGCGGGCGGCGTGGATATCGGAGTGGCAGATGCCCGCGTAGGCGACATCGAAGTAGATCTCCCCCTCGCCAGGTTCACGGATGTCGATCTGCAGGGGGTGGAACTGGGTGGTGGCATCGTCGCATCCGTAGGCGATCACACTGGGCATGAGAACTCCTTTGTCCGGTCAATTGGATTGCTACAAGCATACTCCAGAAACAAAAACCCCGGCGCGTAAGCGCCGGGGCGGTGGGGTGGCTGACGGGACTCGAACCCGCGACGTCCTGG
The DNA here is from genome assembly GCA_963537735.1 of uncultured Actinomycetaceae bacterium. Classification (GTDB taxonomy): domain Bacteria; phylum Actinomycetota; class Actinomycetes; order Actinomycetales; family Actinomycetaceae; genus Pauljensenia. The sequence goes on from CAUTGT010000003.1 coordinate 5,359, forward strand.
ACCACAACCAGGTGCTCTACCAACTGAACTACAGCCACCATCGCGTCGCCGTGAAGGCAACGGGTAGAGCTTAGCACTACCCACCCGAGCTTGGAAACTCGAGCACTACCCTCACAGCGGTGGCGTGCATCACCAGTGGGCGCGAGCGGAGATCGCGTCCGCGAAGTTGCCGAGAGCGCCCGGGGTGGCGCCCAGGTAGAGGTCGGCGTCCACGAGGGAGACCTCCATGACCAGGAAGGAGCCCTTGCCGTCGGGGACCAGGTCCACGCGGTTGAAGAGGAACTGCTCGTCGTGGCCCAGGCGCGAGCGCACGTAGCCGTGCAGGACGCGGCGGATCTCCTCGCCCCACTTCCACGCGACGGAGTCGGCGGCCTCGGCGGTCACCACGGCCTCGTGCATGGAGGGGTCACTGACCGACGAAGGGTGCAGAGCGGAGCGCTTCTCGACGGCGTGGGAGACCAGGCCATTGAAGAAGACGAGCGAGATCTCGCCGTGCAGGTCGATCTCCTCGACGTAGCGCTGGATCATGACGGAGCGGCCCTCGCCGAGCAGACCCTGGACCTGGCGCATGGCAGCCTGACGCTGGCGCGTGTCAACGGTCGTGTAGCGGCCGATGTCGCGCACGCCGGAGGACACGGCGGGCTTGACAACGAACTCGCCGAAGGCAGGGAAGCGCGTGTGGATCTGGTGCTTGGACAGGTTCTGCTCGGGCTCCAGCCAGTTCGTGGGAATCGTGGGCATGCCCAGGGCGGCCAGTTCCTTCAGGTAGTGCTTGTCCGTGTTCCAGTTCAGCACGTCCGCGGAGTTCTGCACGCGACGCAGCTGCTTCGTCCACTCCAGGAACGCGGGGCGGTCGCTCGCGTAGTCGGACACGGAGCGCACGACGACCATGCCGGCCTCGGACCAGTCGACGTCGGGGTCATTCCACACCTTGATCTGGGGGTCGCAACCTCGCGCCGCCAGCTCGTCGAGCAGACCTTCCTCACCTTTGAAGAGGTTGGGCATGGACTTGCAGGTCACCAGCGTGACTTTGGGATGGGCCGTCATAGTGTTCTTTCTGTCGTGGGGATGAAGGATGAACGAGGTCGTGGCTGGGAACTCACCGCAGGCCGAGCGGGCGCTGCGCGGCCTCGGTGAGGAGCTCGCTGAGCAGGTCCGGGTATGACAGGCCCGAGGCCGCCCACATCTGCGGGTACATCGAGATGGGCGTGAAACCGGGCATCGTGTTCACTTCGTTAATGATGACGGTGTCGGTCGCCTCGTCGAGGAAGAAGTCGACGCGCGCCAGACCCTCACACTCGAGGGCGTCGAAGGCACGCCACGCGGTCTCGCGGATGCGATCGGCGTATTCGGGAGCGATGTCGGCCGGGCAGGACAGGCCGACAACGTCGTCCACGTACTTGTGCTCGTAGTCGTAGAACTCGCCCTCGGGGACGACGATCTCGCCCAGGGGCGCGGTGCCGCTGCGCCAGTCGGAGCGCGAGCCGAGGACGCCGCACTCGACCTCGCGGCCGGAGATGGATGCCTCGACGATGATGCGCGGATCGTGGTTCGCGGCCTCCTTGATGGCCACGGGCAGGTCCTCGCGGCAGGTGACGCGCGAGATGCCGACCGACGAACCGGCGCGGCAGGGCTTGACGAAGACGGGGAAGCCGAGGCGCTCGATGCGGTCCATGCAGGCGGTGGCGTCGGCGTCCCACTGGCGGGCGGTGACCAGCTCCCACTGGCCCACGTCGATGCCGGCGGCGGCCAGGACGGTCTTGGTGAGGTGCTTGTCCATGGACACGGCCGAGGAGGTCACGCCGCAGCCCACGTAGCGCACACCGGCCATCTCGAAGAGGCCCTGAATGGTGCCGTCCTCGCCGTAGGGGCCGTGCAGGAGCGGGAACACGATGTCCACGTGGCCCAGGTCCTCCACGCCGACGACGCGCGAGTCCGGGGCATCCGGGTCGCCCTCGTAGGTGAGCTCGACGAGGTTACCCTCGCCCGGGGTCAGGGCGACGCGGGTCGATCCGGCGGTGACGGACTGGCCTTTCCCATCCTTGAATTCCAGCGCCGACGGGTCATCGGCGACGCGCACCCACTGGCCGTCGCGCGTGATACCCAGCGGGATCACGTCCCACTTGGTGCGGTCGATAGCGGTCAGGATGCCGGCGGCCGTCGAGCACGAGATCTCATGCTCGGAGGAGCGTCCACCGAAGACAATGAGGACGCGAGGACGAGAAATTGCAGTCATGGGTCCAAGACTACCGCGCGGGAGGCGTCTGGTGCCCGCGTGCGCGGCGTTTAGACCAGCTCGATCTTCCAGCCGTCCATCTTCTGCGGGCGAGCCAGCAGCATACGGCCCATATCTTCGATGCTCGCGCGCCCCTCGACGACCTCAACGACGGCGCCCGTAATCGGCATGTCGACGCCGACGGAGGCCGCGACCTGAAGGATCGGCGAGGCGGACGCGACGCCCTCGACGACGCCCGGGGACAGGGCCAGGGCCTCGGCCAGTCCCATGCCGGAGCCCAGGCGGTGGCCGAGGGAGAAGTTACGCGACAGGCGCGAGGAACAGGTGGCGACGAGGTCGCCGATGCCGGCCAGGCCCGCGAAGGTCGCGGGATCAGCGCCGAGCGCGGTGCCCATGCGGGTCATTTCCGCCAGGCCGCGTGTGATGAGGGTCGAACGCGTGTTGATGCCCAGGCCCATGCCCTCGGCCGCACCGATGGCAACGGCGATGACGTTCTTGGTGGCGCCCGCCATCTCCGTGCCCACGACGTCGGTGGACACGTAGGGGCGGAAGTAGGAGTTGTGGCAGGCCTTCGCGATCTCCTTGGCCAGCTCCACGTCGGTTGCAGCCACGACCGTGGCCGTGGGCTGGCGCTCCGCGATCTCGCGCGACAGGTTCGGGCCGGACAGGACAGCGATGCGACCACTCGGCACACCCGAGGCCTCGGCGATGATCTCGTCGACGCGCTTGAGGGAGCCGAGCTCGAGGCCCTTGGCCAGGGACAGCAGGGCGACATCGGGGGCGAAGGACTCGCGCGCGGCGCTCAGGGTGGCGCGCACGGCCTTGACGGGCACGGCCACGACAACGAGCTCGCGGCCGGCGACGGCCTCGGCGATGTCGGTGGTCGCGCTAATGCGCTCCGACAGGGCGATCCCCGGCAGGTACGTCGGGTTCTCTCCCCCGTTGATAAACGAGATCGTGTCGGCGTTACGCCCCCACATCGTCACGCTCACGCCCGCGTCGGCGAGCACCTGCGCGAACGTCGTTCCCCATGCGCCCGTTCCCAGGACCGCTGCTGTCGTCATACTCATCGAGACCTCCCTGTCGAGGCCATTCTACTAGGATTGAAACAACCGACCCGCACCAGGAGGAACTGTGTCTCACCGTCGAGCCCTCGCCGCGAGCGCAGCCAGCTGTCTGCTCCTGTTGGGTGCGTGCGCGCCCGGAGCCCCAACGGACGCGCCTCAGTCAGCCGAGACCTCGCCGAGCGCCTCTCACTCCCCCACGGCGTCTGCAACCGCGAGCGCGACGCCGGAGACGACGCCGACGTCCGAGCCAGGTCTGGACGCAACCAAGCCGATCAACGCCGACAACTGGATGTCGAGCGTGGAGGGGTTGCCTCCGGTGCGCTCGGATGACCCGACGAAGGCGCTGGCGCTGACGGGGATTCGGGCGGCGACGCACGAGGGTTTCACGCGGGTCGTGCTGGAGTTTTCGGGCGAGGGCACGCCGGGGGTGTGGCGCGGAGCGTGGACGGATGAGGCCCTCGAGCAGGGCCGAGGCCTGCCCATCCAGGTCGAGGGGCAAGCGTTCCTGGACCTGGTCATCGACGGCACGCCGATGACGGCGACCGCGAATCCCTACCCGAGCGGCACGCACACGCACGCCGGCGACCTGGACGTCGTCTCGGACGGCACCTTCGAGGACAACACTCACGTCGTCATCGGGGCACCGGCCACGCGCCAATTCCAGATCGGATTCTTATCCAACCCGGTGCGCATGGTCATCGATATCCGCGATTAGCCCTTCTTGCGGGCCTTCTTCGCTTTCTTGGCCTTCTTCGCGAGCTCTTCTTCCCACCAGGGGCCGGCCTGCGTGGCGGGGTCCCATACCTGCTCGGGGACGGGAAGTCCGCGCAGCTTGCCCACGCCCGCGCGCACGGCGTCGCTGATGCGCTTGGTCGCCTCGTTAACGGCCTCGTGATCCTCCGAGCCGGCGGGGCTCATGAGGTCCGACAGGTCGACGGGCTCGCCGAAGTGGTAGGCGACGTGTCGGCCCGGGCGCATGTCGATGCCCTTGGCGTTGTAGGGGGCCATGATGTCCTGCGGGCCCCACTGCGAGACGGGGATGACGGGCACGCCCGTGTCGAGGGCCAGGCGGGCGGCTCCGGACTTGAATTCCATCGGCCACTGGTCGGGGTCGCGCGTGAGGGTGCCCTCCGGGAAGATGCCGACGACCTCGCCGGCTTTCAGCGCCTCCCGAGTGGGTGCCAGGACTGCCGAGGGGTTGGAGTCGCGGTTGACGGGGATCAGGCCCATGCCCTTGATGATCCAGCCGAACACCGGCACGGAGAACATCGACTTCTTCGCCAGGAAGCGCACGGCGGTGTCGCGCTTCATGAAGTACCAGCACAGGCACAGCGGGTCCACGTTGGACAGGTGGTTGGGCACCAGGAGGAAGCCGCCCTCGGTGGGCAGGTTCTCTTCGCCCGTCACGGTGTACTTGATCCAGGGGGTCATGATGGGCGTCAGGACGCCCTTTGCGAAGGTGTAAAAGCCGGAGACAGCACTCATGGCTTCATTCTAGGGGGACCGCTCCCCCATTGCGCTGGCCCAAACGGACCTCACACCAGGACGGACACGACCCCGGGGGCGACGTCGACGGTGAAGGGGATCGATGCGATGCGGTCCCCATCCGCCATGGCGATCATGCCTGCGGGGGCGGCGAAGGAGACGACGCGTGCACTTTCCACCTCGATAGCCGGGTGTGCCTTCGCGCGGCCGGCGACGACGCGGGCGAGTACGGGCAGGGCACGAGAGAGCGGCAGGGGTCCCACGTGGCACACCTCGAGGACGCCATCGCTCATGTCGGAGGATTCCACCAGGGTGATACCGCCGCCGAAACGCCCGGAATTAGACACCGACGCGATCCAGCCGCTCATGTTGCGCTCGACCCCGTCCACGGTGGCCACGATCTCGGTGGGTTCGTGCGAGGCCAGGGCCGCGAAGGCCCCGTACCCGTAGGCCAGCGGCCCGGACGTCAGCGAGGACTCGTTCGCGAGGATATTCGCACGCGCGTCCAAGCCGATCGAGACGATGCCGAGGGCCAGGCGCACGCCGTCGCGCGAACGCACCCACATACCGTCCAGGGGACGCACCCGGGAGGCCAACCACTCCGAGGAGTCGGCCCCGGCCTCGTCGGAAGAAAAACCCAGCGGAGCCAGGGAACGCGCGCGCACCAGCGGGTCCGTGCCGATGCCCAGCGCGCGGCACAGGTCGTTGCCGCGCCCACCCGGCAGGGGAACAAAGATCGCGTCGGACTCGTGGCACCCGCGCGCCACGGCGCCCAGGTACCCGTCCCCGCCCAGAGCCGCGACAAATGAGCCGGACGCAACCTCACCGGCGATCGCCGCCGGGTCATCGCCGGGCGTCGTCAGGCGAACCGCGACCTCCCAGCCACCGCCGCGCAGGATGCGCACGATGCGCGGTCCGAGGCGCACGCTGCGCCCGCCCGCCGACATCGACGAGACGAGCAACAAAATGCTGCGGCGCACGCCCGACGCGGCCATGATCTCAGGCGTCCAGGTAGCGCACGCGAGCGTCCAGCTGGTGGAGCTTGCGCGTGAAGTGCTCGTAGCCGCGCGAAATCACGTCGATGCCGGACACGGTGGACGTGCCCGACGCGGCCAGGGCCGCGATCAGGTGGGAGAAGCCGCCGCGCAGGTCCGGAACCTCGATATCCGCGCTGTGCAGCGGGGTCGGGCCCGAGATGACCGCCGAGTGGTAGTAGTTCTTCTGGCCAAAGCGGCAGGGCGTCCCGCCCAGGCACTCGCGGTAGACCTGAATGTTCGCACCCATCTTGCGCAGCGCCTCGGTGAAGCCGAAACGGTTCTCGTACACGGTCTCGTGCACGATCGACAGGCCCTCGGCCTGGGTGAGGGCCACGACGAGCGGCTGCTGCCAGTCCGTCATGAAGCCCGGGTGCACGGCCGTCTCCAGGGCGATCGAGTGCAGCGGCTCGCCCGGGTGGTAGAAGCGGATGCCGTCGGCGTCGATATCGAAGGCGCCGCCCACCTTGCGGAAGGTGTTGAGGAACGTCGTCATGTCGGGCTGGTGAGCGCCACGCACGTAAATGTCGCCGTGGGTGGCCAGGGCGGCCGCAGCCCACGAGGCCGCCTCGATGCGATCCGGCAGAGCCGTGTGGCGGTAGCCCTTCAGCTTGTCGACACCCTCGATGCGGATCGTGCGGTCCGTGTCCACCGAGATGATGGCGCCCATCTTCTGCAGGACGTTGATGAGGTCGAGGATCTCCGGCTCGATGGCCGCGCCCTTCAGGGTCGTGATGCCCTCGTTGCGCACGGCCGTGAGCAGCGTCTGCTCGGTCGCACCCACGGACGGGAAGGGAAGCTCGATAATCGCGCCGTGCAGGCCGGTAGCGGGGCGCTTGATGTGCACGCCGTCGGGCTGCTTGTCGACAATCGCGCCGAACTTGCGCAGCGTCTCCAGGTGGAAGTCGATGGGACGGCCGCCGATCGCGCAGCCACCCAGCTCGGGGATGAAAGCCTCGCCCAGCTGGTGCAGCAGCGGGCCACAGAAGAGGATCGGGATGCGCGAGGCGCCCGCGAGCGTATCGATGTCAGAGCGCGAGGCAATCTTGACGTTGGAGGGGTCCATGCGCAGCGTGCCGCGATCCTGATCGAAATCGATCTGGACGCCGTGCAGGCTCAACAGGTCCGAGACCACGTCCGTGTCGCGGATGAGCGGCACGTTGTAAAGCTCAGAGGGGGTGTCGGCAAGCAGCGACGCAACCATCGCCTTGGGGACGAAGTTCTTCGCTCCGCGCACCGTGATCTCACCGCGCAGCGGATGACCGCCCTCAACCTGAAGGATCGATGACATGAGTGCTCCTCACTATGACGTAACTGGCCCCTACTCTAGCTAGGTAGGGGCCAGTATGCGCAGTGCTTTCAGTCGCGAGCGGACACAACTTCTTCCTTGGGCAAGAATTTCGCCGGGAGCGTGCGCGGCTTGAAGGACGGACGCGCGGCCTCGTAAGCCGCGATCTCATCCTCATGACGCAGGGTCAGGGCGATGTCGTCCAGGCCCTCCATGAGGGTCCAGCGCACGTAATCGTCGATCTGGAAGGTGCCCGAGATCGCACCGGCGCGCCACGTCTTGTCCTCCAGGGAGACGGTCACCTCGGTGCCCGGCTCGGCCTCGAGGAGCTTCCACAGGGACTCGCAGTCCTCCTGGGAGATGATGCCGGTGACCAGGCCCTGCTTGCCGGAATTTCCGCGGAAAATATCGGCGAACTTGGGGGCCAGGACGACGCGGAATCCGTAGTCCTTGAGCGCCCACACGGCGTGCTCGCGCGAGGAGCCGGTGCCGAAGTCGGGACCCGCGATCAGGACGGAGCCGTTCTTGTAGGCGTCCTGATTGAGGACGAACTCCGGGTCGCCACGCCAGGCGGCGAAGAGGGCGTCCTCAAAGCCCGTGCGAGTCACGCGCTTGAGGTAGACGGCGGGGATGATCTGGTCGGTATCGACGTTGGAGCGGCGCAGCGGGACGCCGATGCCGGTGTGGGTGATGAACTTTTCCATGGGTGGTTGAGTCTTTTCTTCCGTGGGGGACGAGGCCGGGGCCCTCCCCCGCTGTCGGGTTGCGGAGGGCGGGCCTCAGAGGTCGGCCGGGGAGGACAGGGTGCCGCGCACGGCGGTGGCAGCCGCGACGAGCGGGGACACCAGGTGCGTGCGGCTACCCTTGCCCTGGCGGCCTTCGAAGTTGCGGTTGGAGGTGGAGGCCGAACGGTCTCCCGCGTTCATCGTGTCGGGGTTCATGCCCAGGCACATGGAGCAACCGGCGTTGCGCCATTCGGCGCCGAAGTCGGTGAAGATCTTGTCGAGCCCCTCGGCCTCGGCCTGGAGGCGCACGCGGGCGGAGCCGGGCACGACCATGACGCGCACGCCCTCGGCCTTGCGGCGGCCCTTGAGGATACCGGCGGCGGCGCGCAGGTCTTCGATGCGGCCGTTGGTGCAGCTGCCGATGAAGACGGTGTTCACGGCGATGTCGCGCATCGGAGTACCGGCCTGGAGGTCCATGTACTCCAGGGCGCGCTCGGCGGCCGCGCGGGCCGTCTCGTCGGTGAAGTCCTCGGGGGCGGGGACGGTCGCAGACAGCGGCACGCCCTGTCCGGGGTTGGTACCCCAGGTGACGAAGGGTTCGATGTCGGCGGCCTCGAGGATGACCTCGGCGTCGAAGACGGCGTCCTCGTCGGAGGCCAGCGACGACCAGTATTCGACGGCGCGGTCCCAATCCTCGCCCTCGGGGGCGTGGGGGCGGCCCTTGATGTAGTCAAAAGTCGTCTGGTCGGGCGCGATCATGCCGGCGCGGGCCCCCGCCTCGATCGACATGTTGCAGATCGTCATGCGGCCCTCCATGGAGAGCTCGCGAATGGCCTGGCCGCGGTACTCCAGGACGTAGCCCTGGCCGCCGCCGGTGCCGATCTTGGCGATGACGGCGAGGATGATGTCCTTGGCCGTCGAGCCCTCGGGAAGGGAGCCGTTGACGGTGATCGCCATGGTCTTGAAGGGGGCCATCGGCAGCGTCTGGGTGGCGAGCACGTGTTCGACCTGGCTGGTGCCAATGCCGAAGGCCAGCGCGCCGAAGGCTCCGTGGGTGGAGGTGTGGGAGTCGCCGCACACGATCGTCATGCCGGGCTGGGTGAGACCCAGCTGCGGACCGACCACGTGGACGATGCCCTGGTCGGCGTCGCCCAGGGAGTGCAGGCGCACGCCGAACTCCTCGGCGTTCTTGCGCAGGGTGTCGATCTGGGTGCGGCTGGTGATATCCGCGATCGGCTGGTCGATGTTGACCGTGGGCGTGTTGTGATCCTCGGTCGCGATCGTCAGGTCGGGGCGACGCACCTGGCGTCCGGCGAGGCGCAGGCCCTCGAAAGCCTGGGGGCTCGTCACTTCGTGCACGAGGTGGAGGTCGATGTAGAGCAGGTCGGGGGCGCCGTTCTCCCCCTTGGACACGATGTGGTCGCGCCACACCTTTTCTGCCATCGTTCCGCTCATTGTTCCTCCTCTGGTCTCCGCTTTGGAGACACGGTGTCATTCATGGTTCGCAATCAATGGAACCGCCTCATCGGCCGAGCGACCCGCTGATCTCACGTCTCGGACGCCGCTTTGACCTGTTTCACTATCCGACAATTTGCCATCTCAAAAGCTGAGATATTAAATAGTTGTATGGAAGAGCAAACATCCAGTGGCGTTGGCGTTCTCGATAAGGCTGCGTTGGTTCTCAGCGCTCTTGAGGCGGGACCCGCCACCCTCGCCCAACTCGTTTCCAGCACGGGGCTTGCTCGCCCCACCGCCCATCGACTGGCCGTCGCTCTCGAATATCACCGCATGGTCGCCCGCGACATGCAGGGACGTTTTATCCTCGGCCCCCGCCTCCAGGAGCTCTCCTCCGCCGCCGGCGAAGACCGCCTCCTCCAGGCCTCCATGCCGGTCCTTCAGGCTCTGCGCGACCACACGAAGGAATCCTCCCAGCTCTTCCGCCGCCAGGGCGACTACCGCGTGTGCGTGGCCGCCTCCGAACGCGAGATGGGCCTGCGCGACTCGATCCCCGTGGGCGCCACGCTCTCCATGAGCGCCGGCTCCGCCGCCCAGGTCCTGCTGGCCTGGGAGGAGCCCGACCGCCTGCACCGCGGCCTGTACGGCGCCTCCTTCAACGCCACCATGCTCTCCGAGGTGCGCCGCCGCGGCTGGGCCCAGTCCGTGGGTGAGCGCGAACCGGGCGTCGCCTCCGTGTCCGCCCCCGTGCGTGGCCCCTCCGGCCGCGTCCTGGCCGCCCTGTCCATCTCCGGCCCCATCGAGCGCATGGGGCGCCAGCCCGGACGCCAGCACGGCCCCTCCGTCATGGCGGCCGCCAACAGGCTCACGGAATTCCTCTCCACCGTTGAGGACGCCGCGGACCTGTAAGCCGCGATAAGAGCAGACAAACGGGTGGGCCGGGACGATTGAATCGTCCCGGCCCACCCGTTTGCGTCCCTATCCGCTAGGCGACCCAGCGGCCTGCACCATCAAAGGTGTAGGCGGTACCGTCGATGACGACGCGTCCGGTCGCCATGGCACCCGACGGGTGGCAGAAGTACCAGCTATCGCCGTCCTTCACCCATCCGATCGCCATCTGGCCGGATTCCGTCAGGTAGTACCAGGTACCACCCAGCTTCGCCCAGCCGGTGGCCATCGAGCCATTGCCATTCAGGTAGAACCAGGCACCGCTCAGGTTCACCCAACCGCTAGCCATCGCACCGCTGCTGCGCAGGTAGTACCAGGTGTCGCCATCCTTCAGCCAGCCGGTCGCCATGGCGCCGGTGTCGGGATCCAGGTAGTACCAGGTACCACCCACGGCGGTCCAGCCGGTCGCCATCGCGCCAGACGGGGCGTAGTAGCGCCACACGCCATCCTCGACCTGCCAACCGGTCTTCATCCAACCGTTCGCATCGAAGGAGTACGTAACGCCATCACGCACAACGCGCTCGTTCGCGGGGTAGCTGCCGTCCGGGTAGCGCAGCCACCAGCGGCCATCACCCGCAGCGACCCACTGCGCGGCAGCCGGATCCGGGGTGACGGTGGGATCGATGCGATCTCCTGCGGCCTGCGTGAAGACGGCAACCGTGCGAGCGGGAACCGTGACGGAGCCCGTCTTCGCATCGAAGGACGCGCCCTTGACGGTCTCGTCCGAGCCGTTCGCCTGGGCCTCGTGCAGCTTGAAGACGCGACCCGACAGACCCTCGACCGCGGTGGTCACGGACTCGCCGCTCGCGTTGAAGACGACGAGAGCGCCGTCGAGCTTCGCGTCGATGTCGTTCCCGGCCCCGGCCTCGTCGTTGATAAGCATGACGATCGTGCCGTCCACGGCCCCCTCACCCGAGTTCGGGAAGGTCACCTTGGAACGGATCAGATCCGCGCTGCCCAGCGTGAATAGGCGCGAGGAGGAACGCACGCGCAGGAAGTCCATCGCGATTTCCGAGGAGGCGTCGATCTGCTCCGGAGTCGGCTTCAGATCCGGGTTCTCCAGCAGCGGGCGCATGTGATTCCAGGCCGCACCGTTCTTCGACTTGACCGGCAGGCCATGGCCGAAGCCATTGTCGCGCATGGACCAGTCGATCGCGTTGTAGTAATCACCGGAGTTGTAGGAGTCGCGGTCCAGGGACTTCGAGCGCAGCATCTCCGTGCCCGAGGCCCAGAAGGAGGGCGACTGCGACAGGGCCACGGAGGCCTGGCTGATCAGCGACATGCGCACGCGGTGATCCATCGGAGCATCCGCCGGCATCTTGTAGGTGACCAGGTCGAAGAGCGTCTCGTTGTCGTGGGCATCCACGTAGTTGACGTTCTCGGCGGGCTGGGAGGCGAATCCGGCGCCCTGGCCGTTGTAGTCCAGCTGCGCGCCCGACACGGTCTTGCCGTCGTAGGTGGTGAGCGTGTAGTCCTTCAGGTTGCCCGCCAGGCCCAGCTTCACCAGGTCCACGCGATGCAGGTAGTCGGCGCGGCGATCCGCCTCGGAGCGGGTGTCGAGGCCGTTGAGGTCCGAGAACGCGCCCGAGCCGAAGCCCTGCAGGACGCGGTGATCCTCATCGAAGGGGCCGCCACCGTGCACGGCGTCACGCAGGCGGTCATTGAACGCGCCGATGCCGGTTCCGTCCAGCTGGCCCTGCGTGGCCTGGGTGAACAGCGCGTTGTTCGCGACCTCACCGAAGTTCCAGCCCTCGCCGTAGATGTACAGGCGCGAGCCATCCACGCCGTCCTTCTCCAGGGTGAGGGACGCCAGGGCGGCCTTCGCACGCTTCATCTCCTCGGCCGGGTGGTGGCCCATGAGGTCGAAGCGGAAGCCGTCGACGTGGTAGTACTTCGCCCAGTGGATCATCGAGTCGATCATGAGGTGCTCGCTCATCGCGTTTTCGGTCGCAACGTTGGAGCAGCACGTCGAGGTCTCGACACCGCCGGAGGCGTTCAGGCGCTGGTAGTAGCCGGGCACGACGCGGTCAAGCACGGAGTGTGCGGACTGGCCGGCTGCGGGCGTGTGGTTGTAGACCTGGTCGAGGACGACCTGCATACCGATCGAGTGCAGACCACCCACCATGGAGCGGAATTCGCGCACGCGCGAGCCACCGTTCTGGTGGGACGAGGTTGCGTAGGAGCCCTCGGGGGCCATCCAGTGCAGCGGGTCGTAGCCCCAGTTGTAGGCATCCTGGTCGGCAACGGCCGTGACCGCAGCCTGCTGCTCCTCGGACGCCGGGCCGGCATTCTCGGGGATCGCGGGCGTCTTCTGGTCCGCGCGCTTCTCGGGAATGGTCGCGATGTCGAAGGTGGGCAGCAGGTGCACCGTGTTCATGCCGGCGCGCGACAGCTCGGCGAGGTGGCGCATGCCGTTGGACTGGAACTGCGTGAAGGCCATGTAGGTGCCGCGCATGTCCTCGGGAACCGAGGCGTCCGCGGCGGAGAAGTCACGCACGTGCAGCTCGTAGATAGAACGCTGGGCGTCATCCTCGATGACCGGAGCCTTCGAGTCCGTCCACACCGACGGGGCAATCGACGGGTTGTCCATGTTGACGGCGACGGAGCGCGTGGAGTCCACGGTCAGGGCCACCGAGTAGGGGTCGGTGACGAGGTTCGTCTCGACCTTGCCCGTCTCGGGCACGTAGACGCTGACCTCCCACAGGTACTGGGCGCCCTCGTGGATCGCGCCGGCGGCGTTGTCCACGCTCCAGCGGCCGTCCTCGCCGCGCACGGCGGCGGTGCGCAGGCCGTCACCCTGCACGTCGGCGTCGGAGCCACGCGGGGTCGAGGTGTTCCACGACAGCAGGGTCACGTTCTTTGCGGTCGGCGCCCACAGTGCGAACGTCGGTTTTCCTGCCTCGTTCCAGCCCACGCCGTACGAGGCCTGGGTGGCCTGTGCCGCGTAGAGGGAGTCGAGGACGGGCGCGATCTGCACGCCGGTGAAGGCGTTGACGCTCTCCCCCGACTTCTGGGCAACCGCGATCTGGCCGGTGAGGGCCTCTCGCGCCCCGGCCTCGTCGAGGGGGGCCTTCAGAGCAATGTATCCGTTGAGGTTCGGGTGAGCCATCGTCACCTCGGCGGGCAGGTCACCCGCGACGGTTAGGGCGCTCGTCGTGGCGCCGGTGACGGCCCCATCCGACAGGCCCGCGCCACCCTCGGGGGCGGTCACCAGCTCGTAGGTCAGAGCCGCGGAACCGTCGAGGACCTGGGCGCGCGTGACGTCCTTGGGCAGCAGCGAGGTCGGCCACGCGAGGATGTTCGAGGTCACCCAGTAGGCGCGCTGCTCACCCGAGCCCGCGACAGG
>CAUTGT010000004.1:0-16734 GCA_963537735.1 uncultured Actinomycetaceae bacterium
GGCTCTGCCCTCGGGTCCGCGGCCACCTTCGCGACCCTGCCCGGGTGGGAGGGGAGCGCCCCCGGACAATTCACCGTCGAGCAGGTGCGAACCGTCCTGGATATCACCGAGGGAGCCGAGGCCTTCCGCGTCGAGGATGAGGATGAAGACGCGCTGCCACGTGGATACGTTAATCCGCTGTCCCAAACCTACGGCACGGACAAAGACATTGCGCCAGCACGCCGCCGCAACGACGGATGGGATCCCAACCAATGGTGACGGTACGATGCGCAGCGCTCACCAGCGCTCTGAGGAAAGGCTCACGGCGCGCTGCAGTAGCATCCGGATGCGCACTCGCTTTGGCAGGCAGCACATTGGCAGCCACCCCTACGCAAGCGGACGACCGTCAGATCACGGCCGCCGATCAAGTCTACTTCTCGTACTACCACCTGGACGCTGCCCGAGCAAAGGGCTACACGGGAAAAGGAGTTACCATCGCACTCATTGATGGAAAAGTTGATACCTCCGTCCCCGAGTTGGCAGGAGCGAACATTATTGACAAGACTCCCTGTACGGTCAATTCAAGTTCCGAACACACCAACCACGGAACCGGTATCGCCTCCCTCCTAGTTTCTCGCGACTACGGAGTCGTGCCCGACGCGACACTTCTTTCCTACCAGAGCCATGACTCTTCAAGCACAGTTGAGCATGATTGTCAGCTTGCGGCAAAGATCCCTCTTATCGGTCTCCCTTCGCTCATTAATCACGCTATCAATGATGGCGCATCCATCATCAGTTTCTCGGCATCGAGTCGAGAACATGAGAACAGTCTGAAGTGGGCGATAGCCCGCGCGATGAGTCAGGGAGTCATTATTACCGCTGCAGCGGGCAATGCAGCAAAGGACGAGAATGATACCTCCCTATCCTGGTGGTCTGGCGTCGTCGGGGTCTCTGCTATTGATGACAAAGGAAAGTTTGCTTCCTACTCATCGTGGGGCCAGGGCGTCACAACCACCGCGGTAGGTGGACCATTCACGGAGCGGAACATATCTGACGGAAAAATCGGTAGTACCCAGGGCACCTCTTATTCCGCCCCCATCGTTGCTGGAGCTCTCGCTCAGGCGCGCGCAAAATGGCCCAACGCCACCGCAAACCAGCTCCTTCAGCTACTCGTTAACACGGCTGTCGGTCACGAAAACGGTTGGAATCAGTACGGCGGATACGGCGCAGCTAACCTCGGTGGAATGCTCAACACCGACCCGAGCCAGTACCCTGACGAGAATCCACTGGCTGACAAGGGTGGCGGCACCAGCCCCACCCCTGCGGAGGTCCAGGAGTACACCGATGGGCTCGTCGATCCCACCGAAATTGCCTACGACAATTCCTACGCCTACCGCGGCCTCGACGAATCACAGGTCACCAACAAAGACAACACCTACCCCATCCACTTGGGCACCAGCCCACGCTTCCACAGACAATAGCCACAGGACGGAGAGTGAGGGGCGCTGGAGAACACTCCAGCGCCCCTCGCGCTTATTGTGTGCGGTTACACCGCGTGTGGGTGCGGGCCAAGCGGCCCGCCCCCACAGCTATGTCAGCGATGCTCGGAAAGCTCACGCCTCCTTGGGGGACACGGTCACGACCGTGTCAGTGATACCCACCGGGCCGGGGGCGGCCGGGGTGATCTCGCCGAACTTCTTCTTGTTCGTCACGACCATCGGGGTGATCGTGTCGTAGCCGGCCTCGCGGATGACATCCCAGTCAACCTCAGCCAGGACGTCGCCGCGCTTGACGACGTCGCCCTTGGCAACGCGAGGCGTGAAGCCCTTACCCTCCAGCTTCACGGTGTCCATGCCGATGTGGATGAGCACCTGGACGCCGGACGCGGACTTGATGCCGTAGGCGTGGCCCGTCGGGAACGCGACCGACACCTTGCCGTCACACGGGGCAACAACCACGGCGCCAGCGGCCGGGGAGACGGCGATGCCGGGGCCGAGAGCGCCGGCGGCGAAAGCCTCGTCGGCGACGTCCGACAGCGCAACCGTCGTGCCCGCCATGGGGGAGGTGAGCGTCAGGTCAGCCTTCGCCTCGTCGCTGAACTCGGGCGTGGCCTCGGCCACCGGAGCGGTGGCAGCAGCCGGCGCGGGCGCAGCCTCAGCGGCGGCGGAGACGCCAGCCTTGAGCGCTGCCTTCTTCTCGCGAGCCTCAGCCTTCTGCTCCTTCGTGCGGTAGTCGAAGAAGACGACCATCAGGAACGCGGTAAAGAACGAGGCGGCAATGCCCAGGCCGTAGACGGCCATGGGGGAGAAGACGGGGATCGTCAGCAGCGAGGTGAACACGAAGGTGTTCGTGGTGGCGCCGTCACCGATACCGATGACCAGGCCGCCGGCCACACAGCCCGTGAGCATGAGCGGGTAGATGCGCTTGAAACGCAGGTGGATACCGTACAGGGACGGCTCGGAGATGCCACCGAAGAGGCCTGCCGCCAGGGCGCCGGACGCGGTCTGACGCATGTCGGTGTCGCGGTCGCGGATCGACAGGAAGAGCACGCCGGCGGTGGCGCCGAAGCACGCGAAGTTCCACGCGCCCATGGGGCCCTGGATGAAGTCCGACCCCGTCGAGGCAATGTTCGCCAGCTGCAAGGCGTTGAGCGGCCAGTGCAGACCCAGCGGCACCAGGAAGGGGTAGATGATCGGGATGATGATCGCGAAGAGGATGGGGGCGTGGCCGTTGAGCCAGGCCAGGCCGCCGCCCAGGCCGTTACCGATCCAGATCGACAGGGGGCCGATCAGGAAGGCGGTCAGCGGCATGATGATGATGAAGGAGATGAAGGGGACGAACACCATCTGGACGTTCGCGGGGATGATCTTCTTCAATCCCTTGTAGACCAGGGCGAGGATCGGGACCATCAGCAGCGGCACGAAGACCTGGCCGCCGTAGTCGGCCAGCTGCAGGGGCAGGGTGCCGATCAGCGGAACATTGTCGATCTGGGTCGTGCACTGCAGCAGGTCGTCGCGGCCTTCGACGAGCTGGATACAGGTGGTGGCGGGGAACTTGTCAACATTGCTCAGGCCCAGGAAGTTGGGGGTGAGCAGCGACAGAATGACGGCGGTGCCGACCCAGGGGTCGATGTCCAGCTTCTTGGAGGCGTTGTAGGCGACCATCGCGGGTAGGAAGTAGAAGACCGCGCGCCACATGGAGTTCACGTAGCCCAGCCACACCGGGATCGTCGCGGCGCGCGTGTCGACGACGCCGAAAGCTTCCAGGACCGCCAGGAACGCCAGGATGAGGGAGGCGCCGAGGAGGACGGGCAGCAGCGGGCGGAACGAGTCCGAGAGGTACTCGAAGAAGGCGTCGACGAGGGCGTTCTTGCCGCGCGCCTTCGCGCGGGCGGCTGCCTTGACGTCGTCGTTCGAGACCGCGGCGCCCGACTTCATCGACGGCAGGTTGTTGATCTCGTTGAAGACAGACTGCACGGCACCGCCGATAACGATCTGGTAGCGATCGCCGGACTGCGGGACGGCACCGAGGACGCCGTCAATGGCCTCGACTCGGTCCTTGTCGACGATCGATGCGTCGTTGAGTTCGAAGCGCAGGCGCGTCGCGCAGTGGGTGAAGTGGGTGATGTTGCCGGGACCACCGACCGCATCGAGGATTTCCTGTGCCGTGTTGGACACGCGGGACTCCTTCCGTGGATGAGATTCGACGCTGAATGCGACTCTTGACAATTAGCATGTTTGGACAAATGCTGAAAGATTCGAAGGGGTATCTCACAGTATTTTGTCGGCAATTTATGGCGCTTTGACAGTAACGAGGCCCGGGGCCGTTCTGCGCAGGCGTTTCCCTAGTAAAATGGCTCCGTGAATGAGTTTTCCTTGGCGATCCCCGGTGTTGATGGTGGCGACGCGCGCCGCCCGTACGCGTCTACAGATTCCGAGCGCTGGGTGCCCGAAGACCACAAGTCCTCCGAGCGCACCGAGTTTGAGCGCGACCGCGCGCGCATCCTCCACTCCTCCGCGCTGCGTCGCCTCGGCGAAAAGACGCAGGTGCTGGGCCCGATTTCGGACGACTTCGTGCGTACCCGCCTCACGCACTCCCTCGAGGTTGCGCAGGTGGGCCGAGAGCTCGGTAAGGAACTGGGGGCCGACCCGGACGTCGTGGACGCGGCGTGTCTGTCCCACGACCTCGGGCATCCGCCCTTCGGGCATAACGGCGAGCGCGCCCTGGACGCGGCAGCCGCCTCGATCGGCGGGTTCGAGGGCAACGCCCAGACCCTGCGCGTCGTCACGCGCCTGGAGCCCAAGGTCATCGGCGCGGGCGGCGTTCCCGCGGGCCTGAACTTGACACGGGCGACCCTGGATGCGATCTGCAAGTACCCCTGGGTCAAGGCCGGCGGCCCGGACCTGGCCAAGTCGACGCGCAAGTACTCCGTGTACCCCGACGATGCGCCCGTGTTCGCGTGGATGCGCCAGGGAGCGCCGGCCGGCAGGCGGTGCCTGGAGGCCCAGATCATGGACCTTTCGGACGACATCGCCTACTCGGTGCATGACGTGGAGGATGCGGTCGCAACCCGCAAGCTGGACCCCGCGGACCTTTTCGATGACGCGCACTGCTCGGCGGTCGTGGCCTCGACCCTGGACTGGTATGGCCCCTCGGTGGCGCGCTCGGACCTGGAGGATGCCCTCGAACGCATCGTCTCCATGCCGGTGTGGCTGCGCTCCTTCGACGGCTCCTACGCCTCCCTCGCGCATCTGAAGGACGCGACGAGTGAGCTGATCGGCCGCTTCTGCTCGGCGACCGTGGCCGCCACGCGCGAGACCTTCGGGCACGAGCCGCTGGGCCGCTACCGCGCGGACCTCGTCGTGCCGCGTGAGGTGCGCGCCGAGATTCAGATCCTCAAGGGTATGGCCGTCCACTACGTCATGAGTCCGCGCGAGACCGAGCCGGTGTACTACCAGCAGCGCACGCTCCTGGCAGACCTCGTCGACGCCCTCTACGAGGCTGGGGCCGACGCCCTGGAACCCGTGTTCGCCGCGCAGTGGCGGGCCGCCTCCGACGACGGCGTGCGCCTGCGCGCGGTCATCGACCAGGTCGCCTCGCTCACCGACGTGTCTGCCTCCGCGTGGCACGCCCGCTGGTGCGGCATGCTGTCTTCGCAGCTGTGAGCATGATCGGACGCAGACGCGGGCGGGCATCGGTAGACTGAGGGACATGGCGGGTCTGATTCGTAAGGACGACATCGAAGCGGTACGTAACGCAGTGAAGATCGACGAGATCATCGGCGAACACGTAGCGCTGCGACCCGCGGGTATCGGCTCCCTGAAGGGTCTGTGTCCCTTCCATGACGAACGCACTCCCTCCTTCAATGTGCGCCCCCACCTGGGCATGTTCCACTGCTTCGGATGCGGTGAGAGCGGCGACGTTATCTCTTTCGTGCAAAAGATCGACCACCTGCCCTTCACCGAGGCGGTCGAGATGCTGGCGGCGAAGGCCGGCATCACCCTCCACTACGAGGAGGGCGGGGCGCGCGTGCGCACCGAGGAGCCGGGCAAGCGCCAGCGCCTCCTGGACGCCCACCGCGTCGCCGAAGAGTTCTACCAGCAGCAGCTGGCTTCCCCCGAGGCCCACAAGGGCCGCACGTTCCTCGCCGAGCGCGGCTTCACCCAGGCGATGTGCGCGCATTTCGGGGTGGGCTACGCCCCGGCCTCGTGGGATTCCCTGACGCGCCACCTGCGCTCCAAGGGCTTCACGGACCAGGAAATCCAGATTTCGGGCCTGGGCTCGCAGGGCAGTCGGGGCGTGTACGACCGTTTCCGCGGGCGCCTCGTGTGGCCGATCCGCGACATCACGGGCGCGACGGTCGGTTTCGGCGCGCGTCGCCTGGACGACAGCGACAAGGAATCGCCCAAGTACCTCAACACTCCCGAGACGCCGATCTACAAGAAGTCGCAGCTCCTGTACGGCCTGGACCTGGCGAAGAAGACGATCGCCACCGAGCACAAGGTCGTCATCGTCGAGGGCTACACGGACGTCATGGCCGCGCACGTCGCGGGCGTGACGAACGCCGTGGCCACGTGTGGCACCGCTTTCGGCTCCGAACACGTCAAGATCATTCGCCGCCTGCTCGGCGACCATGCGGATCCGGCCGCCGGCGTGCTCCTGTCCACGGGGCGCGCGCACGGCTCGGAGGTCATCTTCACCTTCGACGGCGACAGCGCCGGGAAAAAGGCCGCGCTGCGCGCCTACGGCGAGGACCAGAACTTCGCGGCCCAGACCTTCGTGGCGGTGGCGCCGGGCGGCCAGGACCCCTGCGACCTGCGCCTGTCCCAGGGCGATCAGGCGATCGTTGACCTGGTGAACTCGCGCATCCCGCTCTTTGAGTTCGCGATCCGCTCCGTCCTGTCGCAGATGGACCTGCGCAGCGCCGAGGGCCGCGTGCAGGGCCTGCGTGCCTCGTCCGGCATCGTCGCGCACATCAAGGACCGCGCCCTGCGCGCCGAGTACACGCGCCAGCTGGCCGGGTGGCTGGGCATGGACATTCCCACGGTCGAGCAGGCGGTCCGCGCGGCCGGCCGCGTCGAGGTCATCTCGCACGAGGCGCGCCCGGGTGAGATCGAGATGGCGGGCGCGGGCCGCCCCGTCCCCGCGCCCGAGCGCCGAGGCCCAGAGGATCCGGTGAGCCGGATTGAGCGCCAGGCTCTCGAGGCCGTCCTCCAGCACCCGCTGTACGCCGTGGGATCGGGCTTCGAGGAGCTTGACGGGCAGTCCTTCACCGTGCCCACGCACCGCGCCGTCCACGATGCGATCCGCGCGGTCGGCGGGCTCGACGCGTTCACGCAGATGATGCGCCAGGCCGAGGCCCACTTCGGCCCGGGCGAGAATGCCACCCTCGCGGCCTCGCGACACTTCGTCCAGGTGGTCCTCGAGACCGCCGGCGAGTTCATCGGTCCCGCCGTCACCCAGCTGGCCGTCGCGCCCCTGCCCGTCGCGGGCGAGGCGGACGTGCGCTCGTACTGCCGCGGCGTGGTCGCGGCGATGGTGCGCATGGACCTGACCCGCAAGCTCGGCGAGGCCCGCGCGGCCCTGTCGCGCTTGAGCGAGGACGACCCCACCTACTCCGACACGTTCCGGGAGCTTATGCGCCTGGAGCAACGCCGGCAAAACTACACTGAAAGGGACTAACCGATGGCTGAAGTTGAGAGCTTTACCCTGGACCACACGGCAGTGAAGGCGCCATACGTGCGCCTCATCAACGTGGAGGCCGGCCCGAAGGGCGACCAGATTTCGAACTTCGACGTGCGCCTCCTCCAGCCCAACGCCGGAGAGATCCCGACCTCGGGACTGCACACGATCGAGCACCTGCTGGCCTCCCTGCTGCGCGACCGCATCGACGGTGTCATCGACTGCTCGCCGTTCGGCTGCCGCACGGGCTTCCACCTCATCATGTGGGGCACCCCCTCGGTGCGTGAGGTGACCGAGGCGCTGGCCTCCTCCCTTCACGCGATCGCCGAGGAAGTCACCTGGGAGGATGTGCCCGGCACAGACGCCTACTCGTGCGGCAACTACCGCGACCATTCGCTGTTCAGCGCCCGCGAGTGGAGTCGTGCGATCCTCGAGCAGGGCTTCTCCCTCGACGCCTTTGAGCGCGTCGACGTCATCCACTGATTCCGGGCATCTTCCTGGATACAGAAGCGGGACCCATCCGGTGAGGATGGGTCCCGTTGTCGTCTGAGGATGTGCGGGCGAGGGGAGCGTCCCCCGATGGGAGCCTCGGCCTCGTCGATCAGTCGAGACCGACCGCGTCGCGTACGCGGGCCTCCAGGGCGTCTGCCTCGCGCTGCCCGTCGGCATCCAGCGGTCCGTCGGCCGTCAGCACCGAGAAGAGGCCGTCCTTGCCGCGGCGCACCCACGCCGTCACCGTCGTCCCATTGCTCACCTCCACCTGGGAGTGCAGGACGATCGAGCGGTTCACGAACTCGCTCGTATGACGCATGAAGTCCTCCGGGTCGCCGACTCCGCGCCCCGCCAGGGCCGGGCGGGCCGGATCCACCCACTCCAGGGCGAAGAGGGAACCCTCGGCCTCCCAGCGCGCCCGGGCCACGTCGTACCAGGGGAACACCTCGGGGGTGGGCTCCCCATCCCCGGACGAGGCCTCGGCGCCGAACACGTACAGGCCCGACTTTGCGGCCACCATCCAGCGCCCGTCCTCCAGCTCCAGGCCGGGGGAGCGGCGCTCGCGGGAGGGCAGGGCGGAGGTGAGAGAGTCAGGCAGAGTCGTCATGCGTTGATCGTATCCTTTCGGCATAGTTTGTGCGCACAGACCTATGCGTACGTGAAAGCGTACGTTATGATGGTGATGGAAAGGGATAACCATGACTGCTGTGAGTGCTACTGCCGCCCGCTCGAACCTATACCGGCTCATCGACACCGTGAATGAGGAGTCGACCCCGATTACGATCACCGGACGTCGTGGAAACGCTGTCCTCATCGGAGAGGCCGACTGGTCCGCTATTCAGGAAACCCTCTACCTGCAGGGAATTCCCGGAATGACGGACAGTCTGAAGGAAGCCGCTCGCGAAGACCTCGACGACGCGCTCGACGACGTGGAGTGGTAGCGATGTGGCGCGTCGTTTTCTCCAAGCAGGCCGCGAAGGATGCGAAGAAGCTCTCCGCCAGCGGCCTCAAGGCGAAAGCTCAGAGCCTCATTGAGGTCCTGAAAGAGGATCCGTTCGCGACGCCTCCGCGCTACGAGCGCCTCGTGGGCGACCTCGCCGGGATGTACTCGCGCAGAATTAATATTCAGCACAGGCTCGTCTACGAGGTGTTCGAAGAAGAACGCACCGTCCGCGTCCTGCGTATGTGGACCCACTACGAGTGAGTCGCTCTGCGGGGTGAGAACGTCCACAGGGGGCGGGGGAGTGGGTCACATGCCGAAACCAATCGGCCACAATGTGGATGGCGGGCATATTCTGGCTTCATATTTGTGAAAAACCACGACAGGAGACCTCATGGCATCGACGCAGCACACCCCCACGGAACTTGAGGCTGCCGGCGACCTGGTACTTCCTGGCGCCGACGAGCTGGCCGGTCGTTTCCCCCTGACCCCCAATGCTCACCCGGCGACGCCGGAAGAGTATGGCGAGATCATGTCGACCCTGGCCTTCGGCAAGAAGTTCACGGATCACATGGCCCACATGCGCTGGACCCGCGAGGGCGGCTGGGACGACCGCGGTGTCATCCCCTACGGCCCTCTTGAGCTGACCCCCGGCGCCTCCGTCTTCCACTACTGCCAGTCCGTGTTCGAGGGTATCAAGGCCTACAAGCGTGAGGACGGCTCCGTGTGGACCTTCCGCCCCGGCTACAACGCCGCGCGCCTGAACCACTCGGCCCGTCGCCTGGCCCTGCCCGAGCTGAGCCGCGAGGACTTCGTGGCCTCCCTCGTGGACTACGTGCGTGCGGACGCGAAGTGGGTGCCCGAGGTTGATGGCTCGTCCCTGTACCTGCGCCCCTTCATGTTCGCCTCCGAGGAGTTTGTGGGCGTCCACCCCGCCGGCGTCGTCGACTACTACGTCATCGGCTCCCCGTCGGGCCCCTACTTCAAGGGTGGTCTGGCGGGCGTTGCCATCTGGGTCGAGCGCGAGTACCACCGCGCCGGCCCCGGCGGCACCGGCAGCGCCAAGGCGGGCGGCAACTACGCTGCCTCCCTGCTGCCCCAGATCCAGGCCGAGGCCAAGGGCTTCTCCCAGGTCTGCTTCCTGGACACCTACGAGGGCAAGTACCTCGAGGAGCTGGGCGGCATGAACATGTTCGTCGTCATGGCCGACGGAACGATCCGCACCCCCGAGCTCACCGGCGTCATCCTCGAGGGCGGCACGCGCAGTGCGATCCTGCGCATGCTGCGCGACGAGGGCGTGGACGTGCGCGAGGAGAAGATCGCCCTGTCCGAGGTCGTGGACGGCATTCGCTCGGGCGCCGTCGCCGAGGTCTTCGCCTGTGGTACGGCCGCCGTGGTCACCCCGATCACGCGCCTGGCTGGCGACGACTTCGACGTGGAGATCGAGGTGGGGAACAAGACCCGCGAGATCCACAAGCGTCTCACCGACATCCAGTGGGGTCGCGCCGAGGATCCCTACGGCTGGACGTACCGCCTGGTCTGAGCGTGATTGCTTGAGGGAGCCACGGCCTCGTCGATTGCACGAGGCCGTGGCTTCTTTATGCGGTCGCAGTGCGAAATTGGTCCTTCGTGACACTGGTGTCAGAACCTAACTAAGGGTATCCTTGGTTATGTACTCGTGTGCGTCATGTTGATAGGAGAACAATGAAACGCGCGATCGTGGTCGTCTGCTCGTGGGCAACGGCTCTCTGCCTGGCCGCCGCCTACCTGGCGATTGGCTGGGGTATCGATGACATCGCAGGCAAGAGCGCCTGGTCGACCTGGTGGATCGGCGTGCTGGGTGCCCTGGGATCCGGTGTGTTTGCATGGGCGGTCAGTGCCCTGGGTGCTGCACAGATGAACCAGATGGAGCCCGCGCTGCGCCACTCGATGATCCGTCAGGTCTTCGCCCTGGGTCCCTCGCAGCGCACCAACGAGCGCGCGGGCCGCGTCGTCAACTCCGCCACCGACGGCGTCGAGCGCGTCGCCGCCTACAAGGGCATTTTCCTGGCCCCCATGATCGCGTCGCTGACGACCCCGATCCTCGTCGTCATTCTCGTTGCCATGACGATTGACCCGGCCTCGGGCGGCTTCCTCGCGATCGCGATCCCGCTGGTCCCGATCTGCGTCATGGGCTTCCGCAAGGCCTTCAAGCCGGTGTCCTCGCGCTACCGCCACGCCTCGCGCCAGCTCGCGGCCAAGGAGCTCGACGCCATCCAGGGCCTGGGCGACCTGGCCCTCATGAACGCCGGCAAGGACATGGGCAAGCGCCTGTCCGAGGCCGCCGAAGAGGTCCGCTCGAAGGTCATGAGCTACCTGGCCGGCAACCAGCTGATCCTCCTCGTCATCGACTCCGTCTTCTCCCTCGGCATGATCACCGGCGCGATCACGCTGGCCCTCATCCGCTACCAGCAGGGCGCGATCACTGTCGGCGAGGGAATCTCCCTCGTGCTGCTCTCCTCGATCATGCTCGACCCGCTGGACCGCATCGGCCAGTTCTTCTACATTGGCATGGGCGGTATCGCGGCCAACAAGGAGATCAAGAAGTTCATCAAGCAAACCCCGCCGGTCACGGACGCCAAGGGCGTGAAGGCCCCGGCGATCCCACCCCAGCGCGGCGAGATCCGCCTCAGCGGCGTGTCCTTCTCCTACACCGAGGACACCCCGGTCCTGAAGGGCGCGAACCTGACCCTCACTCAGGGCGAGCACGTCGCGCTTGCCGGCCCCTCTGGCGCCGGCAAGTCCACGATCTCGGCGCTGCTGCAGGGCTTCCTGCGCCCGACGCGAGGCCGCGTGAGCCTCAACGGCGTCGACCTGGCCAGCGCGCCCCTGTCGTGGGTGCGTGCTCAGACCGCGGTCGTCGAGCAGAGCACCTACCTGTTCTCCGGCACGCTGCGCGACAACCTGCTCCTGGCCTCTCCGGCTGCCACCGACGATCAGCTCATCGAGGCCCTGCGCGCCGCCCACCTGGGCGAGTTCGTCGACACGCTGCCCGGAGGCCTCGACGCCCGCGTGGGTGCCCGAGGCTTGGCCGTCTCGGGTGGCGAGGCCCAGCGCATCGCGATCGCACGCGCCTTCCTGAAGAACGCGTCGATCATGATCCTGGACGAGCCCACCGCCCACGTGGACCTGGCCTCCGAGCGCGAGATCCTCGCGTCGCTGGAGACCGTGTGTGCCGGGCGCACGACCCTGACGATCTCTCACCGAGACGCCACCATTAAGGGCGCCGACCGCGTCGTGACCCTGCAGGAAGGAACGATCCGATGACCCGCAGGCAACTGTCTCTTCGACTCCTGTCGATCACGCGGCGCGTCCTGCCGCCGCTCGCGGCCTCCATCGCCGCCCGCATCGTCTTCCTCATGATCGGCATCGCCCTGTTCGCCCTGGGCGGCTGGGCCGTCGCCGGCCTCGCGTCGGGGGAGAGTGCCTGGAGTATCGCCCTCGTCATTGTTTGTGCGATTGGCCTGAGTCTGCTCAAGGGCCTGGCCCGCTACCTCGAGCAGTTCGCCGGTCACTTCGTGGCCTTCCACTCCCTGGCGATGCTGCGCAACTACTTCTACGACCAGCTTGAGCCCCAGGCTCCCGCGGGCACGGATCGCCTGGATTCGGGCGACATCATGAACCGCGTGACGAAGGATATCGACCGCGTTGAGGTGTTCTTCGCCCACACGCTCGCCCCCGTCACGACGGCCATCATCGTCCCGATCCTGTCGGTCGTGTGGATGGGTACCGCCGTGTCCTGGACGCTGGCTGCCGTGCTGGCTCCCTTCCTGCTGATTGTCGGCGCGGTCATTCCCTTCCTGGGTTCCGGCTCGACCGCGCGTGCGGCGCGTGAGTTGCGCGAGGCTCGGGGTGCGATCGCCGCCCACGTGACCGATTCGGTGCAGGGCGTGCGTGAGGTCCTCGCCTTTGGGGCCGAGGAGCGCCGCGAGGCCGAGATGAGCGCCATCGAAAAGCGCATCTCCTCGGGGCTGGGCACCCAGGGCAGCTGGATCGCGCTGCGCCGAGGCCTCAACCAGGCCGCCGTCGCCCTCGGCGTCGTCACGGTCGCCATGGTCGCGGGCTCGAACGTGCTCGCCGGCACGCTGACGCTGCCCCAGGCGGGCCTCGCCCTCGGCATCGCGATGGGCTCCTTCGGACCTGTCCTTGCGGTCGAGGAGTTCGCCGCGGACCTGGATCAGGCCTTCGCGTCGGCGGCCCGCGTCTTCGCGATCACCGACCGCGCGCCCGTCGTTGCCGACCCTGCCGACCCCAAGCCGCTGACACCGGGCGACATCGAGTTCACCGACGTCACCTTCGCCTACCCGACGGACGAGGACACACCCGCGCCCGCCCCCACGGTCCTGGGCGGCGTCAGCATCCACATCCCCGCCGGAAAGCGCACCGCCATCGTGGGCGCCTCCGGCTCGGGCAAGTCCACGCTGGCCTCGCTGCTGACCCGCACGTGGGACCCGGCCTCGGGCACCGTCACCATCGGCGGAACGAACGTGGCCGACGCGTCCCTGCGCGACCTGCGCGCCACGGTCGCATCCGCGCCCCAGCGCCCCTACCTGTTCAACGACACGCTGCGCGCCAACCTGCTGCTCGCCGCACCCGACGCTACCGAGGCGGACCTCGAGTCCGCGCTGGAGGCCGTGGACCTCACCGACTGGCTGGCCACGGAAAAGGACGGCCTGGACACGGTGGTTGGCGACATGGGCGAGCGCCTCTCGGGCGGCCAGCGTCAGCGCCTGGCCCTGGCCCGCGCGCTCCTGCGCAACGCCCCGATCTACGTCTTCGACGAGGCCACGAGCCAGGTTGACCCGGCCACCGAGGCGCGCGTGCGCGAGGGCATCGCCCGCGTCGCGAAGGGCCAGACCATTGTCGAGATCGCGCATCGCATCAGCGCCGTGCGCGACGCCGACCAGATCATCGTCATGGACGCGGGCCGCGTCGTGGAGACCGGAACCTACGCCGAGCTGCACGAACGCGGCGGTGCGCTCGCCGCCCTCGAGGCGCGCGAAACCACCGACCAACCCGGCGCCTGACAGATGCGAGCATGCGGGGGATGGGGCCACGGCCTCGTCCCTCGCGTGTTTGTGCGCCCGATACCGATAGGATTCAACCTATGGAAAGACTGATCGGCTGGACGAAAGCTGACGCGTGGGGCTCCACGAACGCGATCCCCGAGTTCCTGGGGGCCGCCGCCGGGGACGACCCGGTGTCCGAGGTGTGGTTTGGCGCCCACCCGGACGGACCGACGCTGCTGACGGGCGGGCAGACCCTCGCCGAGCACATCGGCGACGACCCCAAGCGTGCGCTCGGTGGCGGGCTGCTCTACGCGTTCGGCCCCACCCTGCCGTACCTGGCGAAGATTATCGCCCCCGCCCAGACCCTGAGCCTGCAGGTGCATCCGACGAAGGAGATCGCGCGCGAGGGCTACCTGCGCGAGGAGGTCCTGGGCATCGAGCGCACGGACACGCGCCGCGTCTACCGGGACATGAACCACAAGCCCGAGATGATCTACGCGCTCACCGAGTTCAACGCGCTCGTCGGCTTCCGCGTGCCGCGCAAGGCCCGCCAGATCCTCGTCGGCCTGGAGGGCGAGCTCGCCGACCGTCTGCGTCACCGCCTCAAGCTGTCCACCGTGCGCGGGGGCCTGCGCTCACTGGCCACCTGGCTCTTCGACGAGGACTCCCCGGCGACCCCCGAGCTCGTCGAAGAGTTCGTGGCCGCTTGCCGCTCTCGCCTCGCGTCCGGCACGTCCCCGTCGCCGCGCACCGATGAACTCGTGAGTGTCCTGGGGGAGAAGCACCCGGGCGACCCGGGCATCATCGTCGCCTTCCTCATGAACCCGGTGTCCCTGCGCCCGGGCGAGGCCGTTTACATTCCGCCGCGCCAGATCCACGCCTACCAGTCGGGCCTGGGCATCGAAGTCATGGCCTCCTCTGACAACGTCGTGCGCGCCGGCCTGACCGGCAAGTACGTGGACTCCGCACAGCTCGTGGAAATCACCGAGTTCTCGGCACTGCCGCCCGTGCGCGTGGCCCCCGAGCACCCCTCGTCGACGACGGACCGCTTCCTGGCGCCCGCCCAGGAGTTCGAGCTGTCGGTGACGACGCTGGCGCCCGGCAAGCACACGTCCCGCGTGGACGAGGTCGCCGTGCCCGGGGAGGGGCCGCGCATCGTCATCGCGACCTCCGGGTCGGTCACCCTGCACGTGAGCGAGGAGCAGGGCGGGGACAGCGTGGAGCTGAGCCGTGGCCAGGCTGTGTTCATCTCAGCCGCCGAGCGTCGCGCATGGGCGTACGGCACCGGCTCGTTTGTGCAGGTCGCGGCCCCCTGACCGGGTGCGTCGCGCGCCGTGACGAGGCCGTGGTGGGTAGCGTTGTCAAGTCGTCCCACGTGGTGGTCTTGGTTCCTGGAAAAGCCTTGTAGCTGCGGCTTTTTCCTCTAAAATAAGAGCCGGGCCTCATCTCCGCTCGCTGCGACGAGGCCCGAATGTCAATCGCAGTGTGGGTACCGCGTGGGGGTGCCCGCACTGCGATTCTGTGTATGCGTCAGAAGACGCCGCAGACCCAGTCAGCCAGGGTCTTGCACGTGGAGGCCAGCTCGCCCTCATGGGCGTCGTATCCGGCCACGATGTCCTCGGTGTCAACGTCCTCGTTGTTCACCGCCCACACGGTCGCGACCTCGCGCGTGACCTCGGGGTGGAACTGCACGCCCAGGGCGGTGCCGTAGGAGAAAATCTGCGTGTACTTGTCCGAGCGCGCCCACTCGCGCGCGCCGTGGGGGAGCTCCACGATGGCGTCGCCGTGGTCGGCGAAGACCGTGTGGGTCGAGGCCAGGGCCATGCGCAGGGGGACGGCTCCGCCGCCGCCCGCCTGGTCGTTCGTGCCCCAGGCCAGGGAGATGACGCCGTATTCGGGGCCCGCCGGGTCTGCAACGCTGACGCGCCCGCCGAAGGTCGCGGCGATCAGCTGGGCACCCAGGCAAATGCCGAGCACCCGAATCTGTGCGGCTACGCAGCGGCGCACGAGTTCGCGTTCTGCCTCCAGCCATGGGCAAGCCTCGTCGTCGTAGGCGCTGGCCCGGCCACCCAGCAGGATGAGGGCGCCCGGCAGGGGAGCGGCCGCCAGGTCCCGGAGACGCTGCGAGTCCTCCCAGGCGCGCACGACCTCGTGACCGCCGAGGAAGGCGGACAGCTGACCCACCGGAACGATCGGGTCGTTTTGAATCACGAGGACGCTCATACGCCAATTGTAGTCGCGATCACGCGCCGATACCTATCGGCCCTTGAAGAAAGCGAACAGCTGGCGCTCACGGATCGTCGTGGATGCGATGACGACACCGATGAGCATCCACGACGCGGCACAGACTCCCTCGGTTGCGACCAAACGGATGAGATCGGAGCGATCCCCGGGCGCCGCTCCGCTCAGGATCGCGAGGCATAGGGCGGAGGTGAGGACGAATGCGCAGCCCACCCACGCTACGGCCTCGAACAGTTGGAGGACCGTCGTATCCGATGTGCGGAGCCCGGCGTGCAGCGCCGAGGCGATCTCGAGGCGACGCCACCACGTAGCGGCAGCCCCGATGGCGGCACCGATAGCGCTCGCGGCGATCCACGCCCACCAGGTCGGCCTCTGTCGCAGTCGCCCCGCCGCGTCGAAGGTCGTCCCGCGCGTAGGGTTCATGGCCAGGACCTGGGCGTTCTGGTCGTCGCTTCCAACGAGGGTTGAGCGCACCAGGGCTTCGACGTCGTCGCTGTGCGGCCAGGATTCGTACCAGCACTCATCGAAGGTCCCCGTCGCGGGCACGGGGACGAGAGCCGCGTAGGCGTAGCCGGGACGGCGCCCGTCGTTCTCGTCCCACGGGTAGGTGCCCGCGACCTCGGCCTGCCCGTGTGCGAGGGGGAGTAGGGCTCCTTGAGTGGTGCCGAGGTCCTCGGCTACCTGCTCAGGGAGCAGAATTCCCGTCGGATCGGCCGTTGTTGTCCCCAGGAGAGAGACGGTTCCAGGCGTGACCTCGTACAGGGGCAGCGACGAGGCCGGAAGGGTGAGCGGGGACAAGCCGGATTCGACCGAGCGAACGGCTCCTGCGCGCACCCCGGGGATTCGCGACAG
>CAUTGT010000005.1:0-16641 GCA_963537735.1 uncultured Actinomycetaceae bacterium
TGCGGCTTTCTCCGATCTGAGTCGCTGCTGATCCCGCGGCATTGCGGGCCCCGCCTCTTTTTCGCGGCGGGGCCCCTCGCTGTCTGCTAGCGCGACCGAACGCTCCGATCAAGGGGACCGTCGTGTATACGTGAATGCTCAACGCTGTCCGTTCTGTGATATCGGTAGCGCAAGAGACGTCTCGGTTGACCGCGCATCGGCGGTGCGTGCTGCTTTCGTAAGCTTTCTCCGGCCTCGTTCATGGAAATGTGACCGATCCCCGCTTGCGACACGCCCGAGTGCGGGGTACGGTAGTTTCTTGGTGACGGTCTGGGCTGTTATGTGCAGCTTGAGCCGCTATCCACGCCAATCTGTCGGTGGTTTCACATGCGAGAACCCCCTTTCGGGTTTGTGCTCGCGGGTGGAACTCTGACAGAATGGCACGGTTGCCTCAGCATCTCTGGGGTGATCCATGCGTGCCATCACGTATGGATCGGGCAATATGCCCAAGATCTTTGGACAAGACGTCGGTCCAGCGCGAGCAATCGCGCGCACAACGGCTGCGACACGCCCGAGTGCGGGGACCGGCGGCGAATCTGTACGAGAAGAGGTAAGACGGCATGGCGGGACAGAAGATCCGCATCCGGCTCAAGTCGTATGACCACGAGGTCATCGACAGCTCCGCGCGCAAGATCGTGGACACCGTACAGCGTGCTGGCGCCACGGTCGTGGGCCCGGTGCCGCTGCCGACCGAGAAGAACGTTTTCGTCGTTATTCGGTCGCCCCACAAGTACAAGGATAGCCGCGAGCACTTTGAAATGCGCACGCACAAGCGGCTCATCGACATCATCGATCCGACCCCCAAGGCCGTCGACTCGCTCATGCGCCTCGACCTGCCTGCGGACGTCAACATCGAGATCAAGCTCTGAGGACATCTGCAATGACTAACAAGAAGCAGCACGCTGGCGCGCCCATCAAGGCGCTGCTCGGCCGCAAGCTCGGCATGACCCAGGTCTGGGATGCCGACGGCCACCTCGTGCCCCTGACTGTCGTGCAGGTCGGCACCAACGTCGTGACCCAGGTTCGTACCGAAGAGGTCGACGGCTACTCCGCTATCCAGCTTGGCTTCGGTGAGATCGACTCCCGTAAGGTCACCAAGCCCCTCCAGGGCCACTTCGAGAAGGCCGGGGTTGCCCCCCGTCGCCACCTCGTCGAGGTCCGCACGTCCGAGCATGACTCTTACGAGCTCGGCCAGGAACTCGACGCCACCACCTTCGAGGCTGGCGAAGGCGTCGACGTCTCCGGCACCACCAAGGGCAAGGGTTTTGCCGGCGTCATGAAGCGTCACGGCTTCGCTGGCGTTTCCGCCTCCCACGGCGCGCACCGCAACCACCGCAAGCCCGGTTCCATCGGCGCCTGCGCAACCCCCGGTCGCATCTTCAAGGGCCTGCGTATGGCCGGCCGCATGGGTGGCAACCGTCGTACTGTTCAGAACCTGACGATCCAGGCCGTGGACGCCGAGAAGGGCCTGCTGCTCATCAGCGGCGCCATCCCGGGTCCGAAGAACGGCGTGGTCCTGGTTCGCTCCTCCGTGAAGGGTGCGTGATCATGGCTGACGATCGTAACGTTGACGTCATCGACCTCAAGGGCAAGAAGGCGGGCTCCGTCGTTCTCCCCGGTTCGATCTTTGACGTTCCCACCAACATTCCGCTGATGCACCAGGTTGTCGTCGCTCAGCTTGCGGCCGCTCGTCAGGGCACGCACGCGACGAAGACCCGTGGTGAGGTCGCTGGCGGCGGCAAGAAGCCGTTCCGTCAGAAGGGCACCGGTAACGCTCGTCAGGGCTCCATCCGTGCGCCTCACTTCACCGGCGGTGGCATCGTCCACGGCCCTCAGCCGCGTGACTACGACCAGCGCACCCCCAAGAAGATGAAGCAGGGCGCTCTGCGTTCCGCTCTCTCCGACCGTGCGCGCGCCGACCGCATCCACGTTGTCACCGCCCTGTTCGAAGGCGACAAGCCCTCGACCAAGGCTGCTCTCGCCGCTCTGAGCGCGATCGTCGAGGACCGTCAGGCTCTCGTCGTCCTCGAGCGTGGCAACGAACTGACCGCGCTGTCCCTGCGCAACGTTCCCGAGGTTCACGTCCTGTGGGCCGACCAGCTGAACACGTACGACGTCCTGGACGCCGATGACATCGTCTTCACGCAGGCCGCCCTTGAGTCCTTCCTCGGTACCAAGGAGGAGACCAAGTGAGCACGATTGAAGCGGGTAAGAACCCCCGCGACATCATCCTGAAGCCGGTCACCACCGAGAAGTCGCTCGCCCTCATGGACCTGGGCAAGTACACCTTCGAGGTTGACCCCCGCGCGAACAAGACCGAGATCAAGATTGCCCTCGAGCGTATCTTCGGCGTCAAGATCGGTTCCATCGCGACCCAGAACCGCAAGGGCAAGACCTACCGCACCCGTAACGGGATCGGTAAGCGCAAGGACGTCAAGCGTGCCATCGTCACCGTGCGTGAGGGCACCATCGACATCTTCGGCGATCAGGCCTGAGAACCGAAGGGACATTTGAACAATGGGAATTCGCAAGTACAAGCCCACGACTCCGGGTCGTCGCTTCTCGTCCGTCTCTGACTTTGTCGAGATCACCCGCGACACCCCCGAGAAGTCGCTGCTGCGCCCGCTGCACAAGACCGGTGGCCGTAACAACAACGGCCGCGTGACCTCCCGCCACCGCGGCGGCGGCCACAAGCGTCAGTACCGCGTGATCGACTTCCGTCGTCACGACAAGGACGGCGTGCCGGCAACGGTCGCTCACATCGAGTACGACCCCAACCGCACCGCTCGCATCGCCCTCCTGCACTACGCGGATGGCGAGAAGCGCTACATCCTCGCTCCGACCGGCCTCAAGCAGGGCGATCACATCGAGGCTGGCGTTGGCGCTGACATCAAGCCCGGCAACTCGCTGCAGCTGCGCAACATCCCCCTGGGTACCGTTGTGCACGCCGTCGAGCTCTACCCGGGTGGCGGCGCCAAGATCGCCCGCTCCGCTGGCACCTCCGTGCAGCTCGTCGCTAAGGAAGGCCGCTTCGCCCAGCTGCGTATGCCCTCCGGCGAGATCCGCAACGTCGAGGCCACCTGCCGCGCCACCATCGGCGAGGTCGGCAACGCTGAGCAGTCGAACATCAACTGGGGCAAGGCCGGCCGTATGCGCTGGAAGGGCAAGCGCCCGCACGTCCGTGGTGTCGTTATGAACCCGGTCGATCACCCGCACGGCGGTGGTGAAGGCCGCACGTCCGGTGGTCGTCACCCCGTGTCGCCTTGGGGCAAGCCCGAGGGCCGTACGCGTCGTCCGAAGAAGGCGTCCGATCGCATGATCGTCCGCCGTCGCAAGACCGGCAAGAACCGCTGAGTAGGAGTCGATTGAAATGCCGCGTAGTTTGAAGAAGGGCCCGTTCGTCGACGACCACCTGCTCAAGAAGGTCGACGCCGCGAACGAATCCGGCTCTAAGAACGTCATCAAGACCTGGTCGCGTCGCTCGGTCATCACCCCGGACTTCCTGGGTCTGACCATCGCCGTCCACGACGGCCGTAAGCATGTGCCCGTTTTCGTCACCGAGTCGATGGTGGGCCACAAGCTCGGCGAGTTCGCTCCCACGCGTACTTTCCGCAGCCACGACAAGGACGATCGTAAGGGACGTCGGCGCTGAGCCGGCCCCACGGAAGAAGAGGCAGATACATGGAAGCCAAGGCGCAGGCGCGATTCATCCGCGTCACGCCCCAGAAGTCCCGCCGTGTTGTGAACGAGGTTCGCGGCAAGCGTGTTCTGGAGGCCGCCGACATTCTGCGGTTCGCCCCGCAGGCCGTCGCCACCGATGTCCGCAAGGTGCTCCTGAGCGCCGTCGCCAACTCGAAGGTCAAGGCTGAGAACGCCGGAGAGACCTTCAACGAGGCCGACCTGCTCGTCCTGGAGGCATACGTGGACGAGGGTCCGACCATGAAGCGCATCCGTCCCCGTGCACAGGGGCGCGCCGGTCGTATCCTGAAGCGCACCTCCCACATCACCATCGTGGTGGGGACCAAGGAAGACAAGAAGAAGGGAGACCGCTGATATGGGTCAGAAGGTCAACCCCCGCGGGTTCCGTCTGGGAATCACCACTGACCACCGGTCTCGCTGGTTCTCCGACTCCACCACCAAGGGACAGCGCTACGCGGATTACGTGGCTGAAGACGTCGCGATCCGCAAGTTCCTGACCGACAACCTCGAGCGCGCCGGCATCGCCGAGGTGAGCATCGAGCGTACGCGTGACCGCGTCCGCGTCGACCTGCACACCGCTCGCCCGGGCATCGTCATCGGTCGCCGTGGTGCAGAGGCCGACCGCCTGCGCGTCCAGCTCGAGAAGCTGACGGGCAAGCAGGTCCAGCTGAACATCCTTGAGGTCAAGAACCCCGACCTCGAAGCGCAGCTCGTTGCGCAGGGCATCGCCGAGCAGCTCGCTGCCCGCGTGTCCTTCCGTCGTGCGATGCGTAAGGGCATCCAGTCCGCGCAGCGCGCTGGCGCCAAGGGCATTCGTGTCCAGGTGTCCGGCCGTCTGGGTGGTGCTGAAATGTCCCGCTCCGAGTTCTACCGTGAGGGCCGCGTGCCGCTGCACACCCTCCGCGCGAACATCGACTACGGATTCCACGAGGCCCGTACGACCTTCGGTCGCATCGGCGTCAAGGTGTGGATCTACAAGGGCGACATCACCGAGCGTGAGTTCGCTCGCCAGCAGGCCGAGCAGGCCCAGCGAGGCGGACGTCGCGACGGCCGCCGTGGTGGCCCTCGCCGCGGTGGACGCCCCAACCAGGAGACCGCTGCGCAGCAGGCTCCCCGTGAGGCTTCGGCCTCCGAGGCCACTGCGCCCACGACCGGATCGGAGGCCTGAGCCCAATGCTCATTCCCCGTCGGACTAAGTACCGCAAGCAGCACCGTCCTCACCGCACTGGCTTTGCCTCCGGTGGCACCGAACTGGCGTTCGGCGACTACGGCATCCAGGCTCTCGAGGCTGCGTACATCACCAACCGTCAGATTGAGGCGGCTCGTATTGCCGTGACGCGTCACATCAAGCGTGGCGGTAAGGTCTGGATCAACATCTTCCCGGACCGTCCCCTGACGAAGAAGCCCGCCGAAACCCGAATGGGTTCCGGTAAGGGTGCTCCGGAGTGGTGGGTTGCCCCCGTCAAGCCCGGACGTGTCATGTTCGAGCTGGCAGGCGTCCCGGAGGAGCTCGCTCGCGAGGCCCTCAGCCGTGCCCAGCACAAGCTTCCTATCAAGACCCGTTTCGTGGTCCGAGAGGGTGGTGACATCTGATGGCAGATAAGGGTCTGACCACCGAGCAGCTCGACGCAATGGACAACTCCCAGCTGTCCAAGGAGCTGGAAAAGGCGAAGGCTGAGCTGTTCAACCTGCGTTTTGCGCAGGCCGTTGGCAACCTCGAGGATCACGGTCGCATGAAGACCGTGCGTCGCGACATTGCCCGGATCTACACGATCGCGCGTGAGCGGGAGCTTGGCTACCGCACCGCCCCGAGCACTGAGGAGTGAGCCTGATGGCAGAAACCACCGCTCGTAACGAGCGTAAGGTCCGTCGCGGCTACGTCGTCAGCGACAAGATGGACAAGACCGTTGTCGTCCAGATCGAGGACCGCGTCAAGCACGCCCTCTACGGCAAGGTCATGCGCAAGAACAAGAAGGTCAAGGTTCACGACGAGCACAACGAGTGCGGCGTCGGCGATCTCGTCCTCATCATGGAGACCCGCCCGCTGTCGGCCACCAAGCGCTGGCGCGTTGTGGAGATCCTCGAAAAGGCGAAGTGACCTTCGCTCACAGACCGAAATCCGTTCGGCAAGGCTCGACCGGTACAATCCGGAAGAGAACCGGCACGACGACAGGAGTCAATAGAAAATGATTCAGCAGGAGTCGCGACTGAAGGTCGCCGACAACACAGGGGCCAAGGAGATCCTGACCATCCGTGTTCTCGGTGGCTCGGGTCGGCGCTACGCGGGTATCGGCGACACGATTGTCGCCACCGTGAAGGACGCCATTCCCGGCGGCAACGTCAAGAAGGGCGAAGTCGTCAAGGCAGTGATCGTTCGCACGCGTAAGGAAACCCGCCGCCCCGACGGTTCCTACATTCGTTTCGACGAGAATGCGGCCGTCATCATCAACAACAATGGCGAGCCGCGTGGCACGCGTATCTTCGGCCCCGTGGGCCGCGAGCTGCGTGACAAGAAGTTCATGCGTATCGTCTCCCTCGCTCCGGAGGTGATCTGATCCATGGCAGCCAAGATTCGTAAGAATGACCTCGTCGAGGTCGTTCGCGGACGCACGTCCGACGAGAAGGCGCTGGCCGAGCGCAACGCCCGCCGTGCGGAAGAGGGCCTCGCGCCCCTGACCCCCGGCGACAAGGGCAAGCAGGGCCGCGTCATCCAGGTGTTCCCGGCCGAGGGCAAGGTCCTCGTCGAGGGCATCAACCTGAAGACGCGCCACGTGCGCCAGGGCCAGCAGGGCAGCGCTGGCGGCATCGAGACCATCGAGGCCCCCATCTCGCTGTCCAAGGTCGCACTGGTCGACCCCGAGACCAAGAAGCGCGTTCGCGCCGGTTTCCGCGAGGACACCGTCGAGCGCGGCGGCCGCACCCGCACCGTCCGAGTCCGCGTGGCTCGTGGTGGCGCGAAGCGCGGCGTTGAGCAGGGCAAGGAGATCTGAGCATGGCCCCGCGTCTGAAGGAAAAGTACGTCTCCGAGATCCGCGAGGCGCTCCGTGCTGAGTTCAAGCACGAGAACGTCATGCAGGTCGGCGGACTGACGAAGATCGTTGTCAACATGGGTGTCGGCGAGGCCGCTCGCGACTCGAAGGCACTCGAGGGCGCGATCCGCGACCTCACCGCGATCACCGGCCAGAAGCCCGTGACCACCCGCGCCAAGAAGTCCATCGCGCAGTTCAAGCTGCGTGAGGGCCAGGCGATCGGTGCGCACGTGACGCTTCGCGGCGACCGCATGTGGGAGTTCCTGGACCGCCTCCTCTCGACGGCGCTTCCCCGTATCCGTGACTTCCGCGGACTGTCTCCCAAGCAGTTCGACGGTCACGGCAACTACACCTTCGGTCTCACGGAACAGTCGATGTTCCACGAGATCGATCAGGACTCGATCGACCGAGTGCGCGGCATGGACATCACGGTTGTCACCTCGGCCACCACCGACGAAGAGGGTCGCGCCCTTCTCCGTCACCTCGGCTTCCCGTTCAAGGAGGACTGACCCATGGCCAAGACATCCCTGAAGGTCAAGGCTGCCCGCAAGCCGAAGTTCGGCGTGCGCGCCTACACCCGGTGCAACCGTTGCGGTCGTCCGCACTCGGTGTACCGCAAGTTCGGACTGTGCCGCGTGTGCCTGCGCGAGCTTGCCCACCGTGGCGAGCTCCCCGGTGTCACCAAGAGCAGCTGGTAAAACGAACGTCGCAGGTCCCGGGTAACCGGAGAAACCGCGACGAGGAAGGGGAATAAACCCCCATGACAATGACAGACCCGATTGCAGATATGCTGACGCGTCTGCGCAACGCGACTCGTGCGCACCACGATACGGTTTCCATGCCGTACTCGAAGCTCAAGAACGCGATTGCGAACATCCTGGTCGAGGAAGGCTACATCGCCTCGACCTCCGTCGAGGATGCCCGCGTGGGCAAGACCCTGACGATCAACCTGAAGTACGGCTCGCACCGCGAGGCCGCGATCCAGGGGCTCAAGCGCGTGTCCAAGCCTGGTCTGCGCGTGTACGCCAAGTCCACCAACCTGCCCAAGGTCCGCGGCGGCCTCGGCGTGGCGATTCTGTCCACGTCCTCCGGCCTGCTCACCGACCGTCAGGCAGCCGAGAAGGGTGTGGGTGGGGAAGTCCTCGCCTACATCTGGTGATGAGGAGGCTGAACAATGTCGCGAATTGGTAAGAACCCCATCGCAATCCCCGCCGGTGTTGACGTCACGATCGACGGCCAGAACGTGTCGGTGAAGGGCCCCAAGGGCACCCTCTCCCACGTCGTTGCCGAACCGATCACCGCCAAGATCGAAGATGGCCAGGTTATCGTCGAGCGTCCGAACGACGAGCGCACCTCGCGTTCGCTCCACGGACTGTCCCGCACCCTGATCGCCAACATGATTGTCGGCGTGACCGAGGGCTACAAGAAGGATCTCGAAATCACGGGTACCGGTTACCGCGTGGTCGCCAAGGGCAAGGACCTCGAGTTCTCCCTGGGCTTCTCCCACACGATCACCGTCACCCCGCCCGAGGGCATCGAGTTCACGATTGCACCGAAGTCCCAGACGCTGTTCACGGTGTCCGGAATCGACAAGCAGCTCGTCGGTGAGACCGCTGCTCGCATCCGCAAGCTGAAGAAGCCGGAGCCCTACAAGGGCAAGGGCATCCACTACGTGGGCGAGACCATCCGTCGCAAGGTCGGAAAGGCTGGTAAGTGATGGCTTACTCGATCAAGGGCAAGGGCAAGTTCGTCGCTCGCAAGCGCCGTCACCTCCGCCTCCGCAAGAAGATCAACGGCACGCCCGAGCGTCCCCGTCTGGTCGTCACCCGTTCGAACCGCCACATGGTGGCTCAGGTCATCGACGATACGGTTGGTCACACCCTGGTGTCGGCCTCCGACATCGAGACCGAGGTCGCTGGTTCCGAGGGCACGAAGACCGACAAGGCTCGCAAGGTCGGCGCACTGATCGCCGAGCGTGCGAAGGCTGCCGGTATCTCCGCTGTCGTCTTCGACCGCGGTGGTAACAAGTACGCAGGTCGCGTTGCGGCCGTTGCCGAGGCCGCCCGTGAGGGCGGACTCGAGCTGTGAACGAGCCGAAAGAAAGAGAGATCATCTGATGGCTGCACAGCAGCGAGACAGGAACGGTTCGGGCGCGGGCGAGAACAACGATCGCCGTGAGCGCCGCTCCGGCCGCGGCAACGATCGCGATAACCGCCGGAACAACGAAAACAAGAACGAGTACATCGAGCGCGTCGTGACGATCAACCGCGTCTCCAAGGTTGTGAAGGGTGGACGTCGTTTCTCCTTCACCGCCCTGGTTGTCGTGGGTGACGGCGAAGGCACGGTGGGCGTCGGCTACGGAAAGGCCAAGGAAGTTCCCCAGGCCATTTCCAAGGGTGTCGAGGAGGCGAAGAAGAACTTCTTCCGCGTCCCGATGATCCGCCGCACGATTACGCACGTGGTGCAGGGCCGCGACACCGCCGGTGTCGTCCTCCTGCGTCCGGCTGCCCCCGGTACCGGCGTTATCGCCGGCGGCCCGGTGCGCGCCGTCCTGGAGGCCGCAGGCGTCCACGACGTGCTCACCAAGTCGCTGGGCTCGTCCAACGCGATCAACATCGTCCACGCGACGGTTGACGCACTCAAGCAGCTCGAGCAGCCCGAGGCTGTCGCCGCTCGTCGCGGCCTGCCCCTCGAGCGCGTTGCTCCCGCGTCCATGCTGCGCGCTCGCGCAGAGGGCGAGGCCGAGAAGCGCGCGGCTGCCGAGGCCGCCGAGGCCGACAAGGCCGCTGCAGGGGAGGCTAAGTGATGGCGAAGAACATCAAGATCACGCAGGTCAAGTCCTCTGCTCACGCGAAGCAGAACATGAAGGACACGCTGCGCACCCTCGGGCTGCGCAAGATCGGCCAGAGTGTCGTGCGTGAGCAGACGGATGCCGTTCTGGGCGCCGTTCGCACCGTGCGTCACCTGGTGACCGCTGAGGAGGTCGACTGACAATGGCGGACTCCACGAACAAGACGCAGATCGTTAAGCTGCACCACCTGCGTCCTGCCCCGGGAGCCAAGACCGCGAAGACCCGCGTGGGTCGCGGTGAAGGTTCGAAGGGTAAGACCGCTGGCCGTGGCACCAAGGGCACCAAGGCCCGTTACCAGGTTGCTGCCGGCTTCGAGGGTGGCCAGATGCCGATTCACATGCGTCTGCCGAAGCTTCGCGGCTTCAAGAACCCCTTCCGCGTTGAGTACCAGGTCGTGAACGTTGGCAAGCTCGGGGAGCTCTTCCCCGAGGGTGGCAAGGTCACGGTTGAGGATCTCATCGCCAAGCACGCCGTTCGCGACTCCGCACCCGTCAAGGTGCTCGGTACCGGCGAACTCAGCGTGAAGCTCGAGGTCGAGGTCGACTCCTGGTCGTCCTCCGCCGAGGCGAAGATCACGGCTGCCGGCGGGTCCATCTCGGCTCGCTGACGGTGAACGGGGGTGGTCCTGCTAGGGACCACCCCCGTTACGTGTCTGTCGTATCGT
Organism: uncultured Actinomycetaceae bacterium; assembly: GCA_963537735.1. Lineage (GTDB taxonomy): Bacteria > Actinomycetota > Actinomycetes > Actinomycetales > Actinomycetaceae > Pauljensenia. The sequence goes on from CAUTGT010000005.1 coordinate 10,283, forward strand.
GGGTGACAGGCTGTCAAATGGCCTGTTGCTCGCGAATACGGCTGATTCCCGCATCGGGGATCACGCGCTCCGTGTTTCGTTAAATACACGGCAATGCGCTCGTTTATTGATTGGATATCGCCAACCACTACCCGTGTCGGGTAAGCTGGATCAGTCTAGGGGCTTCGCCCCGCATGCCCATCACCCGTAGGAGGAAGCCTTGCTCGGTGCATTCGCCCAGGCGTTCCGTACCCCCGACTTGCGTCGGAAGCTGCTGTTTACCCTGTTCATCATGGCCGCGTTCCGGCTGGGCTCGTTCATTCCGACGCCCGGCGTCGATTCGCAGGCTGTGCAGCGCTGTATGGCGCTGGAGTCGGAGGCATCGCTGCTTGACCTCGTCAACCTGTTCTCGGGCGGGGCGCTTCTGCAGCTGTCGATCTTCGCGCTCGGCATCATGCCGTACATCACCGCGTCGATCATCATCCAGCTGTTGAGGGTGGTTATTCCTCGCTTCGACGACCTTCACAAGGAAGGCCAGACGGGCCAGGCCAAGCTGACGCAGTACACGCGTTACTTGACGATCTTCCTGGGCATCCTGCAGGCAACCACGACGATCTCTCTCGCACGTAGCGGCCAGCTCTTCCAGTCGTGCCAGTACGACATCATCAAGGATCGCTCGGTTCTCACCTTCATCATGATGATCGTCGTCATGATGGCCGGTACCGGCGTCATCATGTGGCTCGGCGAGCTCATCACCGAGCGCGGTATCGGTAACGGCATGTCGCTCCTGATCTTCACGTCGATCGCCGCCCGTCTGCCGGAGCAGCTGCTCTCCATTGGTCAGGCCGGCAAGTGGGGTTCGGTCGCCGCGATCGTCGCCCTCCTTCTCCTCGTCGCGATCGCTGTCGTCTACGTCGAGCAGGCTCAGCGCCGCATCCCGGTCCAGTACGCCAAGCGCATGATCGGCCGTCGCCAGTACGGTGGCACCACCACGTACATCCCGCTGAAGATCAACATGTCGGGCGTTATCCCCGTCATCTTCGCGTCTTCGATTCTTGCCCTGCCTCCGATGGCGGCGCAGTTCGGCAAGCCGGACGATCAGTGGGTCCAGTGGATCTCTGCGCACTTCACGCAGGGCAGCTCGTTCTACCTGACGATCTACGCCCTCATGACTCTGTTCTTCACCTTCTTCTACACCGCTATCACGTTCAACCCGGACGAGGTTGCGGACAATATGAAGAAGTACGGAGGCTTCATCCCCGGTTACCGTGCGGGTCGTCCCACGGCCGAGTACCTGCGCTACGTGATTAACCGAATCACGTCGGCGGGCGCCCTCTACCTGGTGATCATCGCCCTCCTGCCGTCTCTGGCGATCATCCCGCTGAAGCTGTCGAGCTCGCAGATGCCCTTTGGTGGCACCACGCTGCTCATCATCATCGGCGTTGGTCTGCAGACGGTGAAGGAAATCAACACGCAGCTGCAGCAGCACCACTACGAAGGATTCCTGAAATGACAGTCGTCATCCTCCTCGGGCCTCCCGGAGCTGGCAAGGGCACCCAGGCCTCGCGCATCGCTGAGCGCCTCGGTATCCCGGCTATTTCGACGGGAGACATCTTCCGCGCCAACATGGCGGAAGGCACGGAGATTGGCAAACAGGCGCAGGCCTACATGGACCGTGGCGAGTTCGTTCCGGACTCGGTCACGAACGCTATGGTGAAGGCGCGCCTCGCAGCGCCCGACGCTGCCAACGGTTTCCTCCTTGACGGCTACCCGCGCTCCCTGGAACAGGCGCACGTCCTGCGTGACATGCTCCTCGATCTGGGCAAGTCCATTGATGTCGTCCTGGAGATCCAGGTGGACGAGGACGAGGTCGTGGAACGCATGCTCAAGCGCGCTCAGGAGCAGCACCGCACGGACGACACCGAGCCCGTGATGCGTCACCGCCTGGAGGTCTACCACCAGCAGACGGAGCCCGTCGCCACCTACTACGTCGACCAGGACCTCCTGGAGGTTGTCGATGGCAGTGGCACGGTCGACGAGGTCACGGCTCGCATCTTTGCGATCCTCGACTCGGTGGCAAAGAACTAAGCGATGCCACGCATTGAACTGAAGTCCGCGCAGGAGCTTCGATGGATGCGCGAGGCCGGTCTGGTCGTCGCGTCGATCCACGAGGCCCTGCGCGGCGCTATTCGCCCCGGCATTACGACGCGCGAGCTGGACGAGGTTAGCGCCCGGGCGATTGCCGACGGGGGAGCGACCTCGAACTTCAAGGGCTACTACGGCTATCCGGCGACGGTGTGCATCTCGGTGAACGACGTCATTGTTCACGGTATCCCCGGCGACTATGAGCTGGCTCCCGGTGACATCGTGTCTTTCGACTGTGGTGCGTACGTGGAGCGCGGCGGCCGCCAGTGGCACGGAGACGCTGCATTCAGTGTCATCGTCGGTGAGACCTTCGTGTCGGACGCTGACTTCGCTGCGGGGGAGCGGGCCGCCGGCGCGATCGCCGGAGTGGACGAGGACCTGCTGCGTGAGCGTCGCCAGCTCGACGCCGTCACACGCGAGTCTCTGTGGGCCGCCCTCGCGGGGCTTGCGACCGGCAAGCGTATTAGCGCGGTCGGAAATGCGGTCGAAACCGTTGTGGCGGAGAACGCCCTCATCAACGGCTGGGAGGCCGGCATCATCGAGGAGTTCGTTGGCCACGGTATCGGCACGAAGATGCACATGCCTCCGGACGTCCTCAACTACAACGTCCGCGGCATTCAGGCTCGCCTCAAGCCCGGGATGGTCCTCGCGGTCGAGCCGATGCTCACTCGCGGTGACATCGCTTCGCAGACGGACGACGACGAGTGGACGGTGCGCACGGTCGACGGTCGCGACGCCGCCCACTGGGAGCACTCGATCGCGATCACAGAGGAAGGCGTCTCCGTCCTGACTGCGCGCGACGGGGGAGTGGCCGGCCTGGCGCCCTACGGCGTCACCCCGGTGTCGCTCGACTGACATCACAGACGCATTCGGGCCCGGTACCTCATTCAGGTGCCGGGCCCGACCTGTTCGTTGACGAGGCCGCGGCGGATCGCCGGTGTTCCTGCTGGCCGCGCCACCGGTTTTCCGGGCGCCGTCGGGCCCGCCCGCCCGCTCACCGTCCGCGCCGCGAGCTTCGCTCGGCGCGTCGGCTCGAAGCCCGGCCAGGCCCCGCGGCCCCGCCGGCGCCCTCCACACTGGCGGCGCGTGGCGAACCCCGGCCTCGTCGTTATTAGGCGATCGAAGGCGGCGATTCTCCAAAATGTGACGCATTAAACGTGAGCGAACCGACAGGGACCCTGACTACCGCCGATGGGCGTCAATGCCGTAGAGTAGTTCCTTGGGCGTATCTGCATCCGGCATTCGTTGGTGCACTATGCCTAGCGGCATCCGCCGCAACCTATCCGAGACATGTAGAGGATAAACGGAGGATATGGCGAAGAAAGACGGCGTCATTGAGATGGAAGGCACGGTCATTGAGGCCTTGCCTAACGCGATGTTCCGTGTGGAACTGAAGAATGGCCACGTGGTTCTCGGCCACATTGCGGGAAAGATGCGTCAGCACTACATCCGCATCCTGCCCGAGGATCGAGTTGTCGTCGAGCTGAGCCCCTACGACCTCTCCCGAGGCCGTATCGTCTACCGCTACAAGTGACCCGACACAAACTGCCCGACGGGCAGTGGAGGTAACAACCATGAAGGTCAAGCCGAGTGTCAAGAAGATCTGTGACAAGTGCAAGGTGATTCGTCGCCACGGCAACGTCATGGTCATCTGCGACAACCCCAGGCACAAGCAGCGCCAGGGCTGAGACCCGCTGCGACCCGCGGGGCACCAAGCCCCACAGCATCACTCTAAGCACCCACCCGTGGGTGACCCTCGGTTCGGAGGCCGAGGCCGGGCTGCTCGCCCGGACTGAGCGATGACGACCTCCGATGAACAACTGGAGCAACATCACCATGGCACGTATTGCCGGCGTCGACCTCCCCCGCGAGAAGCGGCTCGAGATCGCGCTCACATACATCTACGGAGTCGGCCGCACCCGCGCGGCAGAGACCCTCGCCGCCACCGGCGTCAGCCCGGACACTCGCGTGAAGGACGCGACGGAAGAGGAACTCGTCAAGCTTCGTGACTACATTGAGGCAAACTTCAAGGTTGAGGGTGACCTCCGCCGTGAGGTTCAGGCCGACATTCGTCGCAAGATCGAAATCGGTTCGTACCAGGGCCTTCGCCACCGTCGTGGCCTGCCGGTCCACGGTCAGCGCACCAAGACCAACGCGCGTACCCGCAAGGGCCCCAAGCGCACCGTTGCAGGCAAGAAGAAGGCCAAGTAAGGCCTAGGAGAGCACATCCCCTCGGGGTAGCTTTCCGCGACAAGAAGGAACTGAACCAGAAATGGCAGCAGCAAAGACCTCGCGCTCGGGCGGTGCCCGCAAGCCGCGTCGCAAGATTTCGAAGAACGTCACCAACGGCCACGCCTACATCAAGTCGACGTTCAACAACACCATCGTTTCCCTCACGGACCCCACGGGCGCGGTTGTCGCCTGGGCGTCCTCCGGCCAGGTTGGCTTCAAGGGTTCGCGTAAGTCCACCCCCTTCGCCGCGCAGCTCGCGGCCGAGGCTGCGGCTCGTCGCGCCCAGGAGCACGGCATGAAGAAGGTTGACGTTTTCGTGAAGGGTCCCGGCTCCGGCCGTGAGACCGCGATCCGTTCCCTCCAGGCCGCCGGCCTCGAGATCGGTTCGATCCAGGACGTCACGCCTCAGGCCTTCAACGGCACCCGCCCGCCGAAGCGCCGCCGCGGCTGACTTGCGGACGGGAGGGCATTGCCCTCCCCACGTCTGAACCTTCGGGTTCTTACTCCCTTAGCCTGCTTCAGCAGGTTCCCATATCCGGTGTCATATAGCGGGCACCGGCCAGAAAGGAATAGACGTGCTCATTGCAGAGCGACCCATCCTGACCGAAGAAAAGGTCAGCGACCTGCGCTCCCGTTTCACCCTGGAGCCCCTCGAGCCTGGGTTCGGCTACACGCTGGGTAACTCCCTGCGTCGTACCCTCCTGTCCTCGATCCCGGGTGCAGCGGTGACGTCCATCCGTATTGATGGCGTCCCCCACGAGTTCCGCACGATCGAAGGTGTGAAGGAAGATGTCGCTGAGATCATCCTGAACATCAAGCAGATCGTCCTGTCCAGCGAGAACGACGAGCCTGTCGTCATGTACCTGCGGAAGGCTGGCCCCGGCGAGGTTCTCGCCGGCGACATCACGCCTCCCGCCGGCGTGGAGATCCACAACCCCGATCTGCACCTTGCCACCCTCAACGAGAAGGGCAAGCTGGAGATCGAGCTGACCGTCGAGCGTGGCCGCGGCTACGTGTCGGCTGCTCAGAACAAGGATCCGCAGGCCGAGATCTCTCGCATTCCGATTGATTCGATCTACTCGCCCGTCGTCAAGGTGACCTACAAGGTCGAGGCGACGCGTGTTGAGCAGCGCACCGACTTTGATCGCCTCGTCATCGACGTGGAGACCAAGCCGGCGATCACCCCGCGCGATGCCCTGGCCTCGGCCGGTAAGACGCTCGTGGAGCTGTTCGGCCTCATGCGTGAACTGAACGAGGAAGCGGAAGGCATCGAGGTGGGTCCGTCCACCACCGACGCCACCCTCGCAGCCGATCTGGCTCTCCCGATCGAGAACCTGAACCTGCAGTCGCGTTCCTACAACGCGCTGCGTCGCCGCGGCATTCTGACCGTCGGCGAGCTGGTTGCTCACTCGGAGGCCGACCTGCTCGATATCCGTAACTTCGGCACCAAGTCGATCGAAGAGATCAAGGAGTCCCTGGCGGCCCTTGGTATGACGCTGAAGGACTCGGTCATGCCGAGCTTCGGCGACTCGGAGTCCGCCGCGATCTTTTCGGACGACCAGTCCATCTGACCCCGTGCGTCCGATGGACGCATTGAATCCGTAGGAGAAACTCATGCCCACCCCCAAGAAGGGTGCTCGTCTGGGCGGTAGCCCGGCACACCAGAAGCTGATCCTGTCGAACCTGGCAGCTCAGCTCATCGAACACCGTGCGATCACGACGACCGAGGCCAAGGCCAAGACCCTGCGCCCCTACGTCGAGAAGCTCATCACCAAGGCCAAGCGTGGCGACCAGCACGCCCGCCGCACGGTCATGAAGAAGATCCCCAACAAGGGCATCGTCGCGATCCTCTTCGAGGAGCTCGTTCCCGCGATGGATTCCGAGCGCGCCGGCGGCTACACCCGCCTCATCCGCGTCGGCAACCGCAAGGGCGACAACGCTCCCCTGATGCGCATTGAGCTCGTCATGGAGAAGGTCGAGAAGAAGGCCGTCGTGAAGGCTGC
>CAUTGT010000006.1:0-16358 GCA_963537735.1 uncultured Actinomycetaceae bacterium
ATCAGGAGATCGCCGAGGTCCTGGCCATGTCGACCGGCATCCCGGTCGTGCGCCTCACCCAGACTGAGACCGCGAAGCTGCTCAAGATGGAAGACGAGCTGCACAAGCGCGTCATCGGCCAGGACGAGGCCGTCAAGGCTCTCGCCCAGTCGATCCGTCGTACGCGCTCGGGTCTGAAGGATCCGAACCGTCCCGGTGGCTCGTTCATCTTCGCAGGCCCGACCGGCGTGGGTAAGACCGAGCTGGCCAAGGCCCTCGCCGAGTTCCTCTTCGGCGATGAGGACGCCCTCATCCAGCTGGATATGTCCGAGTTCTCCGAGAAGCACACGGCCTCGCGCCTCTTCGGTGCCCCTCCCGGCTACGTCGGCTACGACGAGGGTGGCCAGCTCACGGAGAAGGTCCGTCGCAAGCCGTTCTCGGTTGTCCTCTTTGACGAGGTCGAGAAGGCTCACCCGGACATCTTCAACTCGCTGCTCCAGATCCTGGAAGAGGGTCGCCTGACGGACTCGCAGGGTCGCAAGGTGGACTTCAAGAACACCGTCATCATCATGACGACGAACCTGGGTACCCGCGACATCAACAAGGGTGTCCTCACGGGCTTCCAGACCGCGGACAACTCGACGCACGACTACAGCCGTATGAAGGCGAAGGTCGCGGAGGAGCTCAAGCAGCACTTCCGTCCCGAGTTCCTCAACCGCGTCGACGACACGATCGTGTTCCCGCCGCTGACCAAGGCCGAGATTACGCGCATCGTCGACCTGATGATCGCCAAGCTGGCCAAGCGTATGGAGGCTCAGGACATGCGCCTGCAGCTGACGGACGAGGCTCGCGAGCTGCTCGCGGACGTGGGCTTCGACCCGGTCCTGGGTGCGCGTCCGCTGCGTCGTGCGATTCAGCGCGAGATCGAGGATGCGCTGTCTGAGCGCATCCTGTTCGGAGAACTGCAACCCGGTCAGGTTGTCACCGTTGGCGTCACCGGAGAGGGTAAGGACCGCACGTTCACCTTCAACGGTGAGTGATTTACTCACCAATTATCTTCGACTGACAAACCAGTCACTTTGAGAGGGTGGCCCGTCGCACAGCGATGGGCCACCCTCTAGTTGTCAAGTAACCGCACATCTGATAGATTCTCGTTAACTATTAGTATGCGGTGTAGTCGTGCCACACTATTTATGGGGTATTGCTCATCGATCGAGAGAGGCCATATGTCCGCGAAAACGCGACACAATCGGATCAGTGCGAGGCGCCGTCTGCCGGCGTTCATCCTCGTGCTGCTCGTTGTTGCGCTCTGTACCGCGGGTGTCATCTACAAGGGTGCGGAGGTGACCCAGGTCAACGTCAACGACGGTGGCATCTGGGTGACTAACAAGTCCAAGCAGATGGTCGGCCATCTCGACTACGAGGCCCGCATCCTCGACGGTGCGCTGCGCACCGAGGCCACCAACTTCGACGTCGGCCAGGCGGGGGAGACCGTCACCGTCTCCGACCTCACCTCGTCGACGGTTGCACCCGTCAACGTCACCCAGGTCTCCCTCGGCTCCCCGACGGCCCTGCCCGCGGGTTCCACGGTCATGCAGGGCGGCGACGTCCTCGGCGTCCATAATGCTTCTGACGGCACCCTGTGGACGACCTCCGCCGTGAACCCCAGCCCCCTGAACCTTTCTGAGGCGGCGGCCCTCTCCTCGAACATGGGCGCCAGCGCCTTCGTGACCGGCATGGACGGCTCCGTCTACACGCTGGCCGCCTCGGGCACGCTGACGACTGTCAAGCACCAGGGTGTGGTCGATCAGGCGCAGACTTCCACGGTGGAGGGGATCCCCGAGGACGCACGACTGAGCATGACGGTCGTCGGCGACCAGGTCGTCGCCCTCGATAGCGAGTCCAACACGCTCTTCCTGCCCGACAACAAGCGGATCGATCTGAGCGCTGTCGGTGTCGAGGCCGGTGGCGTCCTCCAGCAGGCCGGCCCGAAGGCCGATTCCGTCCTGCTCGCCACGCCCACCTCCCTCGTGGCAATCCCACTGGCGGGCGGCACCCCGACGATCACGCCCTCCTCCGAGGGCGGCGTCAGCGGCACCCCGGCCGCGCCCGTGCGTCACGAAGGCTGCGCGTATGGCGCGTGGACCGGCAGCGGTGCGTACATGCGTGCCTGCGACGATCCTTCGGCGAACAAGCAGATGGTCGTCGATACGCTGACGACCGCGCGCGAGATCGTCTTCCGCACGAACCGCAAGGCCATCGTCCTCAACGACGTCGCCGAGGGCAGCGTCTGGCTGCCTGACTCGAACATGGTCCTCATGGACAACTGGGACGAGGTCGAAAACGAGCTCGAGGAAAACGAGGACGAGCAGGACAGCCCCGAGCTGACGAACGAGGTCGCGGACCCGCAGCAGCGCGAGGAAAACACCCCGCCCGAGGCCGAGGACGATGAGTTCGGTATCCGCCCGGGCCGCTCGACCATCCTGCCCGTGCTCGACAACGACTCCGACCTCGACGGCGACGTGCTGACTGCCGCGCCAGTCAAGCAGCCCGAGTGGGGCGTCGTGACCGTCGCGCGCAGCGGGCGAGCCCTGCAGATCAGCGGAGTGTCGGCCGCTCAGGCCGGCTCGACGACATTCACCTACGCGGCCTCTGACGGCCAGGCCTCGGCCGAGGCCAACGTGCGCGTCACCATTCACCCCTTCGATCAGAACGAGGGGCCCGCGCAGCTGCGCGTCCCGACCGTCAAGATCGGCGCGGGCGCTCAGATCCAGTACGAGGCTCTGAGCGACTGGCGCGATCCCGACGGTGACCCCATCTACCTGAAGAACGCCGAGGCTCCCGAGGGGCTGAAGGTCTCCTTCACCGAGGACGGCTCCGTCACCATCACTGATGAAGGCAGCGCGGCCGGCCCGAAGTCGATCGTTCTCACGGTCGCTGACGACCAGGGCGCGGAGACCCGCGGTGAGCTGATCGTCGACGTTCAGGAGGCCGGAAACCTGCCTCCGTCTGCGAATGGCGACCTCTTCCAGGCGCACCCGGGCGAGACCGTCACCCTCGATCCGTTGAAGAACGATACCGACCCGAACGGTGACCAGCTGACCCTGGCGGCCGTGTCCGGTGCGCCCGCCGGCGCCACGATCCAGCCCGACCTGGATCGTGGAACCATCGACTTTAGGGCGACCGAGCCGGGCTCCTACTCCTTTGCCTACACCGTGTCCGACGGCATTGCGACGACCCTGGGCATTATCCGCGTCGAGGTCATGGCGCCCTCGAGCGAGCCCCCCGTCGCTGAAAACGACACGGCGGTCCTGCCGCAGGGCGGCTCCGTCCTCGTCGCGCCCCTGGGCAACGACTACGACCCCTCCGGCGGCCTGCTGTCGATCGTCTCCGTGGACGCCTCGAGCGCCCCGGAGATCGAGGTGGCCCTCATCGACCGCCACCTGCTGCGCGTCACCGCGCCCGCGGGCCTTGAGCGCACGGTGCAGTTCAGCTACACCGTGTCCAACGGCGTCGGCGATGCCACGGCTGACGTGATGGTCATCCCCGGAGCGGCGGACCGCTCGGACCTGCCGCCCATCCTCAAGCCCGACCGCGTGAAGGTGCGCGTCGGCGACGTGGGTACCGTGTCTGTCCTGGCGAACGATCGCTCGCCCGCCGGGTTGAACCTCCAGGTCGAGTCGACTCTTGACTACGACTCGGCTTCCGCGCTGGGTACTCCGTTCGTGACGGGCAACCAGGTGCGCCTCGAGGCTGGGCAGAACCCCGGCCTCATGGACGTGACCTACTCGGTTATCGACTCCGCGGGCAACCGCGCATCGAGCATCGTCACCTTCGAGGTGATGGGTGCCTCCGATCAGAACCAGGAGCCGCGCCCCCGCGACATCACCGCCTGGGCGGCCGCAGGGCAGACTACCCGCATCGCGGTGTCCCTGGACGGCATCGACCCCGACGGCGACTCCGTGACCCTCAGCGGCCTCGGCTCGTCGCCGCAGCTCGGCAACGCGACGGTTGGCCCGACCTGGATCGACTACACGCCGAACCAGAACGCCTCGGGCACCGACTCCTTCACCTACACGGTCGAGGACCGCCAGGGCGGGCGCGCCTCGGCTCGCGTGCGCGTTGCCATCTCAGCCGCGCCGACGCTCAACCAGAACCCGGTCGCCGTCCCCGACACCGTGCTGACCCGCCCGGACCGCATGGTGACCGTCAACGTCCTGTCGAATGACGTCGACCCCGACGGTGATCCGCTCGCGCTGGAGGAAGGCAGCCTCGAGACGGCTACGCCTGAGCTCGAGCCGCAGGCTCTGTCCTCCTCGACCATCCAGGTGCGCACGCCCGCGCAGGCCGGCACCTACCTCGTGTCCTACGGGGTCAGCGACGGCCGCGGCGGCTCCGCCCGAGGCGCCGTGACGGTCTACGTCCAGGATGAGGCCCCACTCAAGGCGCCCATCGCTCGCGATGACTTCGTGTCCTACGAGGAGCTGCCCACCGACGGCTCGGCCGTACGCGTGAAGGTCCTCGACAACGACGAGGACCCGGACGGTAGCATCAACGAGCTGACCGTCACGACGGCCGAATCCGGCGTGAGCGTGGAGGGCTCCGACGTACTTATCCCGGTGACGGACAGCATGCGCCTGGTCGTCTACACGATCACGGACCGCGACGGCCTGACCAACTCCGCCGTCGTGACTGTGCCCGGCCGTGACACGACCGCGCCCTTCCTTAACACCGCGGGACTACCCATCGAGATGGACGCGGGTACCTCGCGCACGATCAACCTGGCCGATTACGTGGTGACGCGCTCGGGCCGCAGCCCGCGCCTCGTGGACGACTCCTCCCCGGTCGCGCAGAACGGTCTGGACTCGGTTGTCGCCGACTCGTCGACGCAGCTGACGCTGACCGCGAACGCCTCCTTCGGCGGCAACTCCGCGTTCCTCATCCAGGTCGCGGATGGCGACGCCTCCGACTCGGGCACGCTGACCGCGTCCCTGTCGCTGCCCGTGCGCATCAAGGCGACCCAGAACCAGCCGCCCACCTTCGCCCCGACCGCGATCCGCGTCGAGGCCGGCGGCGCCGCCGTCACGCAGGACCTCAGGCTCGGCGTGCGCGACCCCGAGGGCACGGACGTCTCGACCTTCACCTACGCGATGGGCTCCGCCCCGGGCACGATTTCCGCCTCGCTGTCGGGCACCGTCCTGACGGTGTCTGCGCCCGAGACGACCCCCGCCGGCTCTGCGGGTTCCATTGCCGTGAGCGTCACGGACGAGCAGGGCAACACCGTCAACGGGTCCATCCCCGTCGAGGTCGTGGGCACTACGAAGCCGCGCATCCAGGTGCCCGCGTACAACGTGAAGGCCAAGGTCGGTGAGACCGTGAGCGTGGACGTGGCCTCGGAGGCCACCAACCCCTTCCCGGACACGCCGATTTCTCTCGAGGGTGCCGCCATCTCGCTGGGTGACGCGACCACGTCGACCTCCGGCACGGTCGTCACCATCACGCCGAAGTCGGCGGGTACCATCTCCGTCGCCTACCGCGTCAACGACAAGCTCAAGGACCCCTCGCGCGTCGTCCAGGGCACCATCACGGTCGTCGTGAGGGGTAAGCCGGGCGTGCCCACAAACGTGCGAGCACAGGTCGTCACCGGTTCTTCAGCTCGCATCACCTTCGATGCTCCTGAGGCCAACGGCTCGCCGATTACCGGTTACCTCGTCTATGACAACGCCGGCCATCAGGTTGCCAATTGCACCGGCACGGCGTGCATAGTCGACGACCTGCGCGACGGTCAGACGTATGCCTACCGAGTCAGCGCGGTCAATGCCAATGGAGAGTCCGAAAAGTCTGCTATTTCGAACTCCGTGACCATCGCAAGCGTTCCGGGGCAACCGCTGGACGTTAAGGGTGAGGCGGGCGAAACGACGATCGACGTCCGGTGGGTCGCGCCCAACGACAACGGGTCGCAGATCACCGGGTACACGGTGACAGCCACCGTTGCGGGTGGTCGTCCCGCGAGCGTTGACGTGTCGGGCAAGACCTCGGCCACGCTCACAGGCCTGGTGCCCGGTAAGAACTACACGATCACGGTCGTCGCCCACAACGCGAAGGGCAGCTCGCCGGCCTCGAAGCCGATCTCTGTCTCTACGAAGGCCGAGGCCCCGGACACCCCCAGCATCACGCGTGGTAAGGTTCGTAATGCCCTAGACGGCCGGCTCGAGATCACCCTGACGTGGAACTACTTCAAGTCCGGTGGGACCGGCTGGGGCTCCACGACGGTGACGGTCAACGGCAGCACCAAGACCGTCTCCGGTGGTGTCAACAACGAGATGAACGGAACCGGCACGACGAGCATGATCGTCGATAGTGCGGATGAACTGACGGCCACCGTCACCGTCAGTAACGTGGAAGGCCGCACGGCCACCTCTGCCTCGAAGTCCTTCTCACCAATTCTGAAGCCGCCGACCCCGGATGCACCCGGCCTGCACGCTCCTAGGGATAACTCCTCGGGCCAGATTCAGGTGTCGAACGCTCGGCTGCGCGAAGGAAACGGCTACAAGGCTGCCGACCTGGAGCTCTTCTACGGAGATACCCCGGAGAAGTGCAAGGCACCCGGTAACCCCGTGCACTTCGGCAACAGTGACCAAGCCGACTTCGTCATCGGCCCGCTCGATCCGGGCGCCACGGTGACCTACTACTTCTGCCAGCGCGGCAAGAAGAACGGTTCGTACGTGTGGAGTGAGACTGCGGCGGCCATGGGCGTCGTTGGCACAGGCCAGCGCAGCCGTGACGATGATGCTGACAACGGTCCCATCCCGACCTTCGAGGTCCAAGCGACCGCGTCCTACGTCCAGGACAAGAAATCCTGGGGTGTGTCTGCTTCGTGGGCCAATCCGAGCGGAGTGGAGATTGCGCAGACCAATACCTGGATCGAGGGACTGAAAGACTCGACTAAGCAGAGTTGGACAGGCCCGCTCACCACCTGGTGGGCCGAGGACCTGGCGCCCGGCCACGAGTACACGATCGTCGTCCAGCTCATCGGAAAAAAGGGTCAGCACCGCGAGGTGAGGACCACCGTGAGGACCGGCGACTTGGCCGATAACGTGAAGGCAACCTTCGAAAGCGAGACCGTCTGTCCGAACGGGCAGCCGTGCGGCTCGATGACGCTGCGCGCCGTCAATGCCCCGAACTATTCGTCCGGCGTGACCCTCGTGTGCAGCGTGAAGACCGGACGCCCCTCAGCGATCACCGAGTTCCGTTTCTCGCGGGATAACCCACAGATTACGGGTATCCTGACCGAGGCCACGACGGAGCGTGAGCTCCTCGCGAAGCCTCCCGTCGTCGAATGTCACGCCGAATAGACCACCCCCGCCACACAACAAAGGTAGAAACATGACCCTTTCCATTGAGGATGCAACCAGGTTCGCCCAGGTCTTCAAGGGCCTCGTCGACGGCGTGTCCGTGGCGGTCCTGGACAAGCGCCAGGCCGTGCGACTCGCCCTCACGACGATGTTCGCGGGCGGCCACCTCCTGCTCGAGGACGCCCCCGGTACCGGCAAGACCGCGCTGGCGCGCGCCATCAGCGCCGTCATCGACGGCACCCACTCGCGTATCCAGTTCACCCCGGACCTGCTGCCTTCGGACATCACCGGCGTCAACATGTTCAACCAGAAGACGGGCGAGTGGGTCTTCCACGCCGGCCCCGTCTTCGCGGAGATCGTCCTGGCCGACGAAATCAACCGTGCGTCGCCCAAGACCCAGTCCGCCCTCCTGGAGGTCATGGAAGAGGCCCAGGTGACGGTCGACGGCGTGCGCCGCCCCGCCCCCCAGCCCTTCATGGTCATCGCGACCCAGAACCCCGTCGAGCAGGCCGGCACCTACCCGCTGCCCGAGGCCCAGCTGGACCGCTTCCTCATGAAGACCTCGATCGGCTACCCCTCGCGCTCCGCGATGATCGATGTCCTCGACGGCTCGGCCTCGCCCGACCGCTCGAAGAACCTCAAGCCCCTGCTGTCGGGCAAGGACATCGTCGCCTGGGCGGCCCTGGCCTCGGCGAACCACACGGACCGCGCCGTCCTCGACTACGTGGCCGCGCTGGCGGAGGCGACCCGCGAGGACGAGTCCTCGCTGCTGGGTGTGTCCACCCGTGGCGCCATCGGCATGGTGCGCTGTGCCCGCGTGTGGGCGGCCGCGCAGGGACGTAACTTCGTCCTGCCCGACGACATCAAGGCCCTCGCGGTGCCCGTGTGGGCGCACCGCGTCATCGTCGACCCCGACGCCGCGTTCTCGGGCGCGACCGCCGAGGGCGTCATCCAGCGTGCCCTGACGTCGGTGCCCGCACCCGCCGTCGGCGCGTAAGGAAGCGCCGGATACAGCGATGGAAGGGATGCGAACGGATACCCCCACGATGGTCTCGCCCAAACGGGCGCAGGCCGTTCGTTCGCATCCCCTCAAAGCCCTCGTGGGCGCGGTCACCCCGACCGGGTGGGCGGTGGTTGCGCTCATCGTCGTGGGCCTCGCGCTTGCGGTCTCCTTCCAATGGGTCGAGGCCCTGGCGTGCGCTCTCGCGGGCGTCGTGGCCCTGCTGCTCGCCGCGATGCGCGTCGCGTGGCGTCCCCCGCACGTCGTGTCGATCCGCGTCCCCAACGAGCGCATTGTGGCCGGCCAGACCGCCGTTGGCGAGATCTCGGTGCGCAATGAGCGGGCCCGTTCCGTGCGCTCGGGCATCATCGAGCTGCCGATCGGCACGGGCACGGGCGAGTTCGTCGTGCCCCCGCTGGGTGCTCACGAGACCTGGGACGAGATGTTCCTGATTTCCTCGCGTCACCGAGGCCTCATCAACGTCGGCCCAGCGCGCGCCGTGCGCTCCGATGCGCTCGGCCTGCTGCGCCGCGTGCGCATGTGGGACGAGCCCGTCCTCCTGCATGTGCACCCGCGCACCGTGCGCGTTCCCTTCGACGCGACCGGCTTCCAGCTGGACGTCGAGGGCGTGTCCACGGGCAAGCTCTCCAGCTCCGACGTCTCCTTCCACGCGCTGCGCGATTACGAGCCGGGCGACGACCGCCGCGCCGTGCACTGGCAGTCGACGGCGCGCCTGGGCAAGCTCATCGTGCGCCAGTATGAGGAGACGCACCGCTCCCACCACGTCATCGTCTTGGATACGTCGCGCGACGCGTGGGACCACGACACTTTCGAGACTGCGGTCTCCGTCGCCGGCTCCCTGGGCCTGGCGAACCTGCGCGAATCGCGCCCCGTGTCGCTGACGACAACCGAGGGCTGGCTGCCGTCGGGCGTCGCCATGCGCATGCTCGACGCCCTCTCCGAGGTGAAGGCTCGCTCCTTCGGTGACCTGTCGCGCCGCGTGCGCGAGGCCGTGGCGCAGCGACCCGGCGTCTCCGCCCTCACCCTCATCGTCGGACCGAACGTGACGGACATCGAGGCCGCTCACCTGGCACGCCTGGCCCCGATCGACGTTCCGGTCTCCATTATTCGTATCGGTGCGGAGGGCGTGCGAGCTCGCCGTGACCTCGGCCGTGGTGTGCTCCTGGATTGCTCGACGCTGGACGACCTGCCGCGCATTATCGTCGCCGGAGGCCTGGCATGAGCGAGAACGTCCATACCAAGCCCCGCGCTCAGCGCATTGATTCCCAGGACGAGGCCGTGGCCTCGTCCGTGGAGGCGACCGAGCAGCGCGAGGCCGCAGCCCAGGATCAGGTGCCCGCCGCTGGCGAGTCGCCGGCGCCCAAGCCGAGGACCACCCGCAACCGTCTGCTGACGATCACGCAGCGCTTCGCGACGTTCCGCACGCGCCTGCCGCGCTGGTCGCTGCTCGTCCTCGCCCTGCTGTTCGCGGGCCCTGTCGCGGCTTTTGAACCCGTCTTCGGCGGGGGAGTGGGCGCGATCGCCGCGGGCGCGGGCGTGGCCTGTGGCCTGCTGATCGCCGCCGCTTCGACGCGTTGGCGCTGGGACGCGCTGACGACCGTCCTGAGCGTCATTGTCACGTACTTCCTGCTGGGCAGCGCGGCCGCTTTGCGCGCCGAGGCCCTCTACGGCTTCCTGCCCACGGGCAAGACGCTGCAGGTCATGGTGCTGGGTTCCTTCCGCGCGTGGAAGGACCTGCTCACCCTGACGGCCCCCGTGTCCGTCTACTCGGGCCCGGCCCTCGTGCCGTGGATGTGCGGCCTCGTGTGCGCCGTCCTCGCGGGCCTGATCACCGCCCGCTCCGGACGCGCGGTCCTCGGCTCGATCCCGCTCGTTCTCATGGGCGTCATTTCCGTCTTCTTTGGCCTCTCGCGCCACCCGCTGCCCGTGTGGGCCGTGCTGGCCTGGTGGGCGCTCCTGGCCTCCTGGTGGGCGCTGGCCGCCCAGTACCAGCGCATCACGCTGGGGCAGGATGTCCTCGTGGGTCGTTCCGCCTCGGGCGGTGGCGAGGCAACGGCCGCGCGCCAGTCGCGTTCGACCGTCTACATCGGCACGCGCCTGCTGGGTGCCCTCGCCGTCCTCGCGGTGTCCGTCGGTGTCGCGTTGCCCGCCGCGGCATTCCTCGGCGCCGGTGGCACGCGCATTGTGGGCCGTGACCTCGTGGACCCGCCCCTCGACATTCAGGCCTACCCCTCGCCGATGTCCTCCTTCCGCCACTACACGACGGACCTGCAGGACGAGACCCTCCTGACCGTGTCCGACCTGCCCGAGAACCAGCGCGTGCGCATCGCAGCGATGGACGTGTACGACGGCACGACTTTCGGTATGTCCACGAAGCGCGGAGACGGACACACGGGCTACATTCCCGTGGAGTCCACGATCCCCGGCCGTGCCGAGGGCAACTCCCTCGTGACCGTGACGACGAGTGGCCTGTCCGGCCCGTGGGTGCCGGTGCTCGGCAACCCCTCGGAGATCGCCTTCACGGGTGTGGGCTCCGCCGCCCAGAAAGACGGCCTCTACGTGGACACGTGGGCGAACGCCGCGCTGACGACCGGCCCCGCGGGAACGATGACCTACAACGTGCGCACGTCCTTCGCCGAGCCCGTGCGTGACGAGGACCTGGCGTCCCTGTCGGTCGTGCCGCTGTCCGAAGCGGATAAGAACGTTCCCGAGGGCTTGGCGACGAAGGTCTCTGAGATCACCCAGAACGCGTCCACGGCGCTGTCGGCCGCACGCGCGATCGAGCACTACCTGGCGAACAACGGCTACTACCTGAACGAGAACACGCAGTTCTCGCGTCCGGGTGTGCGCACGGACCGCCTCGAGCGCATGCTGAGCGGTGACGAGCAGCTCATCGGCGACGACCAGCAGTACTCGGCGCTTATGGCCCTGATGCTGCATCAGTTGGGTATCAACGCCCGCGTCGTCATGGGCGCCTACCCCGAGGGCGGCTCCCAGGGCGGCCCCGCGACTCTGCACGGCTCGGATATCCGCGCGTGGGTCGAGGTCGAGTTCGAGGGCGGCGTCTGGGCCGTCTTCGATCCCACGCCCCCGCGCGACCACACGCCGCAGACCCAGGTCCCCAAGCCTCGGAGTGTGCCGCGCCCGCAGGTGCTCCAGCCCCCGGAGCCCCCGGAGGCTCCCGCCGAGCTGCCGCCGACGACGCGCGACCAGAACGCCGACCCGATGGAGCCCCCGGCAGAGCCCTTCCCGTGGGGTCTCGTCGCCGGCATCTCCGGTGGCATCCTGTTGATTCTTCTGCCGCCGCTGATGATCCTGCTGTTCAAGGCGGGGCGCCGCAGGCGTCGGCGCCGCGCCGCCGCCGTGGGTGCGCTGGTCGGCTCGTGGGACGAGGTCGTGGACCTCGCCGCTGATTCCGGTCTGCGCATCGACGTGGGCCGTACGCGCCAGGAGACCGCCTGGTCGCTGGCCTCCCAGTGGGAGCTCGGCGAGGACCCGGGCGACCCCTTCACCCTGGTGACGGGCGAGGTGCGCCACGGCGATGACGGTTCGACGGACTCGGTGGAGGTCGACGAGGCCGAGGCCGGCGCGGGCCGCTACATCATCGACGGCTGGAGCCGCTTCGGTGACGACGTGCCCGCCCCCGTGGTGATCGCGCGCTATGCGGATATCGCGAGCTTCGCCTCGAACGGTGCCTCGCGTGACCGTGCGCGTGACGCGTGGGCCCAGGTGCGTTCCCTGCGTACCCAGGTGAGCAAGAAGGCCGGCTTCCTGGCGCGCGTGCGCCGCGCGCTGTCGCTGCGCTCCCTGCGCATGCGCCGCAAGTTGCGACTGAGCGCGTCGATCGCGCGCACGATGGATGAGGAGAAGAAGGCGTGACGCCAGCGGTTGCGGGTATGAGGGGCCCCGAGATTCCCGGTTTCCGGTGGGTGCGCCCGCTGGGCCAGGGTGGCTTCGCCGACGTCTTCTTGTACCGTCAGGAGCTGCCGAGCCGCGAGGTCGCCATCAAGGTCGTGCGTACTCAGGGCGATGAGCGGGGCACGAAGGAACTGCACCGCGAGGCCGACGCTATGACGCTGCTGGCCGGCCACCCTGCGGTCGTCGAGCTGCACGGCGTGGGCACGACGGCCGACGGCCGTGCCTACCTGGTGATGGAATATTGCCCGGTTGCTGACCTGCTCACGCAGGTGCGTGCGCGCCCGATGTCGCTGGAGAAGGCCCTCGATACGATGATCAAGGTGTGCGGCGGCGTGGAGATGTTCCACCGCCAGGGTTACGTGCACCGCGATATCAAGCCGTCCAACATCATGCTGGACGCCTACGGCAACCCGGTGCTTGCCGACTTCGGCGTGGCCTCGAAGGTGGGGCAGCTGGAGGTCGGCGCCTTCGACGGCTTCTCGGTGCTGTGGGCGCCTCCGGAGCAGCAGGACGTGAATTCCCCGGCCTCGCCCCTGCAGGATGTGTGGGCGCTGGCCGCGACGACGTGGACCTTCGTGACGGGCCGCAGCCCCTTTGAGGACCCGATCGGTGACAATTCTGCCGCGTCGATTGCGAACCGCGTGCAGCGTGGCCGTATGCGTGGCCTCGGCCGCGCGGACGCGCCCGCGGAACTCGAGCGAGTGCTGCGCGCGGCTATGACGATCGACCCGCAGGAGCGCACGCAGAGCGCGATGGAGTTCGGTCAGGGGCTGCAGCGCGTTCAGAAGGAGATGGGCCTGCCGCTCACGGAGATGGAGATCAAGGAGAAGCGTTCCAAGGCCTCCGCCCCCGTCTCGGGCGACCAGAAGACGCGCCTGCGTGGCGCTCCCGTCATCGACCCGGATACGACGCGCCTGCGCTCCTCGGCCTCGTATTCCTTCGAGGGTGGGGCGGGCTCCGGCGGCGTCGAGGCCGTCGCGGACTCCTGGAAGATTGAACGTTCCTCGGACGTGGACGAGGACTCGATCGGTCGCGTGGTCGAGGACCCCTCGGGCGCCAAGCGGGGCATCTCGCCCATCGTGGGCGTGCTCCTGGCGCTCGTGGCCGCGGTCATTACCGCCGGCCTGGTCGTTGGCATGCTGCGCGGCGAAGGATCGTTCACGCGCATTTCTCCCGCCCCCGAAACGACGAGCGCGGCGCCCGCCCCCGGGGACGCCGTGGGGTCGGCCCCGCCGCAGGCGTCCGGCCTTGCGGGGGAGTACGCCGACGGCGTGGTGACGTGGACGTGGACGGCACCGACGGGCCCGGCCCCGGCGGACATCGCCTACGCTTACGAGGCCACGGGCCCTGCGGGCACGTCGCGTGGCCGAGTGGAGACCACGACGGCGATGGTGGACGGCGGAAGCGGCGAGAATTGCATGGAGATCACGACGGTGTCCCGCTCGTCTGGGCGCATGTCCGAGCCGCTGCACGCGTGTGTGGACGTGCCGTGATGTGGGTCATGAAATCGGTTGAGTTTTATTCTTCGCGACGCATCGCTTGCCAACGAGGCGCTGGTCACGTCGTGTGTAGAATGGTCAGTATCGCGCGTGTTCCCTCGCGCTCAACGCAGCTAAAGGATGAAGGCACATGTCTCTGAATGAACATGCGGAACGTCCCGCAGTTCGATGGGGCGCCTCGACTGACATCGGTCCGGTCCGCTCCGAAAACGAGGATTCATGGCTGGCGGTCCCTCCTGTCTTCGCTGTCGCAGATGGGATGGGTGGCCACCTGGGTGGTGCCCAGGCCTCGTCGAGTGCGGTCATCACCCTCCAGGAGTTCCTGAGCACCGATCGTCTGGGCAACCGACCCGTCGACCTGGTGGATCTGTCCGTCGCGATCGACGCGGCGGCGACGGCCGTCGCCTCGCTGGCGCCGATCGATAATCCGGCGAGCGCCCCGGGCACAACCCTGTCGGGCGTCATGGTGCTGCGCACCGCCGAGGGCCCGTACTGGCTCTCATTTAACGTGGGTGACTCCCGCGTGTATGTCGTGGGCGGCGGGGGCATTCGCCAGCTCACCCACGACCACTCCGCGCTGCAGGAGGCGCGCGACCTTGCGGCCACCTCCGGAGCGCCCCGTGTGATCCCTCCCGCAAACGTTGTGACAAAGGCGCTGGGTGCCGGACAGACCGGAAGTGTGAAAGCCGACTACACAATCATGCCGCTGGAAGAGGGCGATCGGGCGGTCATCTGTACAGACGGCGTGCACGGCGTCCTGCGCGATTCGCAGATTCATGCGGTTGTCACGGCCGGCGACGGTCCTCAGGGAACCGCGGACGCGCTCGTGCGCGCGTCGCTGGAATCGGGTACTCGGGACAATACGACCGCCGTTGTAGTTTACGCAGGAACCAAATCACGAGTAACATTGACATCGAATGTCATGAATCGCATGATTCAACCAGTACGTCCGGCGTCGATTGAGACCGCTCGCCGGGTTCCTCGTAGAGAAGGCAGTAACTGATGCTTCAGATTGGACGCTTCCTGTGCCGCGGGCAGGGCGCGATGCTCGTCACGGGCCCCCTCGGTGCGGCGCTGGTTCCGCTCGACTTCGCTGACTCCGCGGCCGACGTGGTGTGGGGTCGTGCAGACACCCAGGCGTGGCTGTCTCACGTTCAGGCCGAAAAGGGCGATGCTCTCCTCCTGGACTGCGCCGGCGAGCAGCCCTACCTGACCGTGCTGGGTAACATCCAGCTGCGTATGCGCGCCGCTGGCCAGATCACCGAGCAGGTCTGGACCGACCCGATCTGGGCGTGGCCGTTCAACCCCGGCGAATGGCAGACCTTCGAGGCCACCATCATCGACGGCGACGAGGTCACCTGGATGGTGCCCGCCGCCGACCGCGTCGAGGCAGGCGAGATCCGCATCGGCCGCGCGCTCGACGAGGTCGAGGCCCTCGCCTCGATGCCCGTCGACACGATGGGCTTCCTCATCAACCCCGACATCCCGGACCACGAGCGCCGCGCCCGCCGCGAGGCCCGCGAGGAGCTCCCGGAGCCGACCGTGCACACCGCCTCCGTGGACCTGGCCGCCGTCGAGGCCCAGTTCCTCGCCGCGACCAGCAACGGCCCCGTGTCGCTGAGCTCCGCTTCCCGCACCCCCGACGAGGTCTCCGAGGCCTCGGACGAGCAGGCCGAGGAAGAGGTGCACGAGGAGGCGCCCGCGAAGGACGCCGAGCAGCCCTCGGGCGAGCTCTATGTCGTCGCCGACGCCGAGGAACCGCCGGTCGACACCGCTGAGTCCGCAGAGCGCGCCGGTGGTTTCGGTGAGTCGGGGACCCCGGCCTCGTCCGAGGTCGTCGCCGAAGCTCCCGTCGTTGAGCCCCCCGCCGCCCCCGAGGCCATGAGCGCTGAGGGCCTGGCCGACCTGGGTGCCGAGACCGACACCGAGGCGACGATCCTGCGCCTGGCCCCCACGAACTCCGGTCCGGCCGCGCCCGTCGCGTTCCTGATCCACGGTGGCACCGTGCCCGTCGAGGTCTCCCGTGACGTCGTCATCGGCCGCGACCCCGACGCGCGTGCGCTCACCGGCCGCCCCGTGGCCACGGTCCTGCGCGTGCCCAGCCCCGAGACCGAGATTTCCCGCTCGCACTGCGCCGTCATGATGACGACCCCCGGCTCCTGGGCCCTCATGGACCTGGGCAGCGCGAACGGCACCGTCCTGCGTCACGCTGACGGCTCGTTCCAGGACGTCACCCCCATGGTGACGATCGCCCTGAACGACGGCGACCTCATCGACGTCGGCGAGGGAACCACGATCGAGTTCCGCGTGCGCTGATCGATTCACACGCTTCAGGTGGGGCAGGCCTTCGGGCCTGCCCCACCTGCTTGTGTGGTGGTTTCTCGCGAGCGAACGATACTGGGAAAGGAACCCCTGCCTCGTCTATGTAAGGACAATCATGCTTGTGAGTGTCTTGAGGTGACCTTGGTCCCTTGATACGTGTATCCTTACCCCTGGTAGCGACCCGCTGGTGGGTCGATCATCGCAAACACGGAAGTTGAGGACCACGATGGTCAAGTACGTATACGACTTCTCCGAGGGCGACAA